>JAJTHR010000025.1 GCA_021298935.1 Parachlamydia sp.
AATTATCCAAGAAAGTGATGGTGATGAATGACGATGAGATGTTAGGGGCAAGCCGTAGGGTAAAAATCAGGCCAGAAAAGGCTATCGTAATGGAACCGGGAAGGATTGCGGCATGAAGTTAATATTCTTCCCGTCTACCCACTTAAGTTGGGTAGAAGACGGACTACCCGCTTTGACTAAAAGACAGATGTGATGCTCCTTGTCAGATGGCATCTCATTAAATTGGCAGCATGAATTTGGATTATAAAGTAGGCTAAGGACTTTAGTAATCAAATGATTAAACATTAAATTCTATCGAAAAAATAATTTAATTTATTTTTTGCAAGTCTAGTACCCAACCATGAAAATTTTTAGTCTTTCGGCTGCGTCAAAGCCCCGGGGTTGAAGTCATTGTAAGTGAGTCCATATTATTAATATTGAACCACTTACAATGATTCAACCGCGGGAGCTTTCACGTCAGCCCAAAGGCTGAAAATTTTTATGTTTGGGTACTAGCTATGTACTATTTCAAGCTACCTTCATTGCTAGATTCTTTGGTTGACGGGTGACTTCCAAAAATTCTCTGAAATGTGGAGCAAAACAGTCTTCTTTAATAAACTCTGCCATAAGCAATCGAATTACAGTAATGACGACAAAATGATTCTCTTCATGTGTCAAATAATGACGTTTCTGACAATACTTGTGAAGATAGGCCAAAAATAACCAATTGACCCAATGATTGATAGTAGGTCATTTTATATATGGAAACGTGTGAATATACAGTCACAGCTGGATCTAACTTTATCAAAAGTTGAATTAGTAATTAATTTCTTCCATTTTTACACGTCTTCGAGGGGAGGAATAGAATTGTGAATTTGAAGACCTGAATTGTTCGAACTTATAATTTAAAAGAGGCTGTTGTTTAACTGGAATTTGATAGTGATATTCGCGATTATTGATTAACTTCATTGGAAGTTCGCCATCGTCCGAAATAATTCGTATTACTATTTTAACGCGATCATTTATTTTGCCCACAATATTTTCTTTTATCAATGGGTGCTCTTCAAAAGGGACAAATTTATTATAAATAAAGCGTCCTGGAGTCAGAAGAGCTCGTGGCATAAGTGTCAAAAGATCAATCAGAAGTCCTCCGGTGACTGCCAGTACCCTTAATCCAATACGCTCTACTTTTAGAGCGACATTCAAGACCGTTGGCAAGAAAAAATCTTTGCAAAAATCGATGCCTTCAGTCCGCATGGGAATAAATAGTTGCTTCACAACCCCAAAGCTCATCATGGGATTCCCATAATCCTTAAGCCAGTCATTCGCCTGATCGACACTATGAAGCGGAGAGAAATATATTCTTTGATTTTTACCATTTAATATTTCAATTGATCCTGAATTAAACGTTTCACTGTTATTATTTATTAAATTCATTTTTTTCTCCCTTTTGATTTTTTATTGATTCCCATGGAAATGGAGAGGTAGTGGGCGACGGCGCAGTTTGAGAAGGGGAAACAAGATCGACTAAATGACTTAAAAACTGACTGGACTTGTTAGCTTGCTTACCAGCCAGAAGGGAGCTGAGGCGTGCTGCTACATTTTTTTTATCAATTTCAACATGCCCTTTACTAATTTTAATAGGAATTTGTAAAATATCGTCCGTTATTTTTTTCATTTGGAACGCATACTCGAGCGCTTGGGGTGTTAATCCTAATATATAAGTGGATTTTTGCGACTCAAGGTTGCTCTCTCCCCAGATAGCTAGGTGATAGGCATCCGAGACAAGGCAATCAAATCGTTGGACTTTCAGCAGACCTGCATTCAAGTCAAAATAGAGGGGAGTCAACCAGAGGGAAAAATTATTTTCCTTTATCGGATAAATGATATTCAACACTGAAGCCACTTCGCCTTTGTTTTTTAATAGTACTTTTCCCAAATCCAATGATGCTTTGTGAATAGTCATTTTTTTTATGTCTTCTGTAAGTGCAATTTCCTGAAGTTCTATTAGCAGGCGAAAAGGTTTATCATTTTTTTCAATTAAATTAAAAAAGGGCACATGATACGCATCGGCCAATTTTTTAAGTGCAGGTGTCCATTGATTGATTGTCCATTCCAAGGGTTTTTGTAAAGAAAGAGTCTGGTGATTAATGAAACCATCTAGATACAAATTTCCATTAGGGCCATTAATTGTTAAAAGTATGGGTAATGATTGCGCGCCATTAAATTTTTCTTTAAAGGACAGATGATATTTTTCTACGTTTAGGTCGATCGTTGATTGTGAGCCAAAAAAGGCAGATGGAATTTTGGCATTAAATTGATCTAATTGAGCCTGAGCCTTCATTTCAACGAATGCACCCTCCCATTTTTCATCGGGCTCTAACTGACCGTTCATTGAAATGAAGGGTGAATTTAATGCATAACGAACCAATTGCGGTGTTTTATCAATTTGAAGATTAAGCTTGCCAATAGACCCCTCTACCAAGGAATGCACCTCTGCGGACAGATGGCTTTCCGGGGATTGGAGGCATTTTAAAATTTGATGGCCAAGCTCTTTCCAAGCAGTGTTTTCGAGCGATGCGCAACTTAAGTCGGCTTTAAAGGCCAGTTCCTGGTCATAAGGGCGCATCTTGCCATCCAGATGAACAACAGTGCTTGCGGTGTCTTGGCTTAATTTTCCATTGCAATCAGAAAATGGAATGATTGCTATTTCACCCTCTTGCCTGGCGCCATGAAAGATTTGGTCGAAATTTGTGATCCCTTTTTTATCGACTGTCAGAAATCCTTCCAGATTTGATGCAGTCAAAGGGACCACTTTTTTTTGCAAAATCTTCCAGAGAGGCGCCTCGACTGTCAAATGATCGGCTTCTAAAACCTTTTTGCCCTTTTCATCAACGATCACAATATTTTGAAATTGCTGCCCGTGCATCCAGGAAAGGTGCATGCTCTCCGCATCGATTTTGCCTTTAAGGGAATGGTTAATCCTTTCAACCAGCTTGTCTTTGCCCCATTTAGAATTGATGAGAAAAGGCAATGAAGCTATCAATCCAATTAATAAAATAATGAATAGCAGGACTATTTTTTTCATTGGATACCTTCCGGATGATCAAAGCACTTAGGGTAATAATTTAATGATCCCCAGCCGCCTCCCAGGGATTTTATTAGGCGGATGGCGGCTATGTAGCGCTCGCCAAGAATAATAATGCCATTTTGCTCGGTTTCCAAAAGCGTCCGCTCAGCATCGACGACATCCAAATAAGTGACCAGACCCCTTTCGTATCTTACTTGCGATAAGTCAAATGTGATGCGGGCAGCATTGGAAGCCTCTTCGAGGGCTCTATCCTGATAGGCTCTCTGCCTGATATTGACGATCGAATCCTCCACATCCTGAAAGGCAGTCAGCACCCTTTCCTGATAAGTGGAAAGAGTTTCGCGAAAACGGGATTCCATGTAAGCGAGATTGGCGCAGTTCCTTCCCGCATCAAAGACCGATTGCATGACGCCCAGGCCCACTTCCCACAGCCTTGCCTTCCACGTCAATAAAGATCCGGCAACCGGACTTTGCAGACCAAGCGAGGCGTTAAGGTTGACGGAGGGGAAAAAAGACGCATAAGCAACACCGATTTCAGCATAGGCAGCGGCTAAGCGTCTCTCGGCTTCGGCAATGTCGGGCCTGCGGAAAAGAAGGTCGGAGGGAAGTCCTTCGGGTACATTAGGGGGTAGAGATTCAAGGGGGTGAAAATCGAAAGAAAAGATCGGAGCCGGAATGCCCACTAAGGAGGCCATGGCGTTTTCCTGCAAGCCCCTTAAGCGGCGCACATCCATAAGATCCGCTTCTGCACGTGAGACTTCCACTTTTGCTCGTGCCACATCGATATAGACGATAAGTCCAGCGTTAAATCGCGCTTCCAGAATATGCAGAGATTTTGTACGCGCCTCAATTGTCCTTTCCAGAATATCAATTTGCTTGTCAAAGCTGCGTAATTGATAGTAAGCAGAGGCAATATCAGCCGTCAGAGTCAGCAGCACGCTTAAATAATTTTGCGCCGCTGCCTGGGCATTGTAAACTTCAGCGTTGTATTGATTGCGCAATTTTCCCCACAAATCTATTTCATAGCTTAAATCAAAGGGAAGAATGTATTGCGTTTGAACAGCTCTAAAAAGGGGAGGGAGGGTATTTTGATCGGACTGCGGCTTGGGGGGACATGTTTGCGGCTGTTGATTGCCTTGTAAATTGCCCAGCTGGTCACCGAGAAGATTTTGCAAAAGCATGCCGCTGCGCGAAAAAGAAGGATTAAAAGAAATGGATGGATAAAGTGCAGCGCGGTCCATGCGGGCGACTGCCCGGGCTTGAATGACTCTTTCTAGAGCCGACCAAAGCGTATAGCTTCCATCCAATGCCTGCTGCTCAAGTGAGTTGAGAAGAGGGTCTTCAAAAAGCTCCCACCAAAACTCCATTTCTTTTTTACATTCTTCGTAATTCACCTCTTCATTCAGCTCATCCTCCGCATGATTTTTCCAACTGGAGGGGGTAGGTGTACAAGGAGCTCTGTAAGGAGGGATTAGCTGACAACTTGCTATCAAAGAAGCACAAAGAATAGGCGTTAAAACGCGGAAGAAAATAAAATGATAACCCATTTAGCGGTGGCGTACCTCAATGACACATTTTTTTTGAGCCAGCTCATCGATCAGGGCAGAAAGAGTTTCCCTATTTTCCTTATCAAGATTGGCATCCCACTCATCCAGCAAAAGCACATCGACATCGACTTTATCGATGATCTCGAGCAGCCGATTTTTTAACGATTCTCCCGTCGAGTGCTTATTTGTTTCAGAGAGGAAGGTGAGTTGATTTTGCGTGGGGAGAAAGTAAGCCCTGTCGCATAGCACATTTTTGATAAGCATCAATAGCGTGGATTTTCCAGCTCCATTTTCACCGCGCAGTGTCAAGCGCCCCGATTGCTTAGTGTAATTGATGAGATCATGGTAGGAACTGAGCGTCGGGGGACTTTGCAAGGAAACATGATCATCCGGGCAGGCAGTCGAGGCAGCTAATTGAATTTTATCCCACTTAACCTTCTTTTCCATGACAAGATTTGAGTCCTGAGTGGGTTCAATCGCTTTGTAAATTGCCATCAGTTTACTTTTATGCATGGTCCAGCGAAAAATCAGGCTTAGTGTTTGATAAGTGTATGAGAGAATGGTGAATAAAATGGGGAGAGTGACAACAAAGGCCATTAAATCCAGCATGTTCTGCTGATGGATGTAAACATAGTAAATCACAACAATCAAAGAGGGAACGGAGGTTAAAAGGGAAATAAAAATAGCCAAGATTTGATCAAAACGTTCGAGGTCCACATTTTTTCGAAGACATCTTTTTAAGCGCTGCGTTGTCTTATCTTCCCATAGTTGAAAATTATAGCGATTGCCAAGCAAAACATTATCCCATGCGGCCAGTAAGGATTGGTAGAGGTCAATCCGTGCAGTCAAGGCCTTTTGAGTCAGGCGGCGCTGCAGGCGACGTTTAACGATCATCACAAGGATGACAGTCAGAACGCTAAGCGAGTAAGCAAACCCGAACATGGGCTCCACCACAACCGATAAAGCTAAAATATTGAAGAAGACGCTAATGACGTAGCTGTATAGATCGTACATATAATCGATCATCGCTTGAAGCGCAGAGGGCGCCTCGGCGGTCAATATGGTGAGTTTTTCTTCTTTGATTCCTTTATTATTCCATTCCCCAATTTGGTTGCGGTTGGATTGAACGAATGCGTTGATAAAATAGCGCTGGGCTTCCTGGCGCCATGAAATTTTAATAATGTTAGCCAAACAACCGGGAATATAGGGAGAGACAAGACAGGCTAAATAAGCAAAAAGATAGGGAAAAAAGTTTTCGCCGCTACCAATTTTTTTTGTCATCAAAACCAACCAAACAGTCGCCGAAGCTTCAATCACTTGCTGGATTGTCAGGAGAGCAAAACAGCCGAGCGCCCAGCGGTTGGAGAAAAGGCCCCAAAATTGCCTAAGTGTCTTTGGCGCAGTCGGTTGGAACATGAATGCTAAGCAAACCCTCATCAAGGTATAAAGGGCTTATTCTATCATTATTGCAAACTTATCGACAACATTTCATTTGTGATTTTAAAATTATGAGTTACAACATCTTAAGAGGGAAAAAATCATTTTACAAAAATGGGGGTATTATCTTTGGCATTTTCAATCAGATCATCCGTTTCTTTCAGATACCCTTTTATTCTGGCCATGACATCTGAATCGCGAA
>JAJTHR010000222.1 GCA_021298935.1 Parachlamydia sp.
AAATTTGACTTGTGATCACCTTCATCTTTAAAAGATCTCTCCTTGTTGATATTCAAAGATATCAACTTCGAAAAGATCTTTTAAATCTGAAGCGCTGACAAATCAACTTTATGGTTTTATTTTTGGGAAATGGTATAAGAATTTTTAACGAAAAAAATCCCACATGTAATTCAGAAGACAGTCATGAGTTCAATTATTGCGGCTGGTTTCCCTGAGAAGCCGTTTTTATTCAAAATCACATCGTGATTATTATTCGTTTTTGATTTGTTGAATGATTTCTTGCCACCTCTTTTGCATATCAACTTGAGATATTGGAGGTGGGACCTGCGTCTGAGCGCCAATGTAATGAAGACCGGTAAACGGGATTCCTAACTTTTTCATTGTTTCAGCCATGTCCTCTAAATTTTGAGGCTCGTCATCCACCATTATGATCGATTCAGGTATCCATTCAATTTTTTTTAAAAAATGTTCAAGAACGTCCCCTTTTGTTGCAAGGTCTTCAATCTTGAGCGAACGACTACAATTGCAAAATAAAATCCCCTGATAAAAACCGGGATATGAACCTTGGTAATCTTTAAATTCTGTCATCCTGAAGGGGGCCAGGGATGGGAAGCTCTGATTAAAATGAATCCCCAGTCTTTCAAAATCCTGGTTTCTCAATTCCATTGTTTGACCAATGCCCGGAAGCTCGACTGAGGGGCAAGCTGTGAGTGCCAACGTTTTATGACCTTTATTTTGGAGAGAGGTTAGTACCGAGGGAAGTTCACTCTCAATCAAGGTCGATTGCACATGATTCACAAGATAAATGGATAACCAATATTTTTCTTGTTCATTCAAATCTGCAATCCATTGCTGAATTGTCTTAGAGCTTTTCTTAATATGCGCCATATGAAAGGCCGGATCGCTCGGCATGATCAAGGTGTAATTGATATCAAAGACAATGAGTGTTTGCTCGCTATCTTTGATGTAGGGCAAAATTTCTTCCATTCGTTCCACTTTTGGAAAGGCGCATAAAGCAAATTGAATGAAAAAACTGCAAATTAAAAATTTGTATTTCATGTTTCCTTTATATTTTTTATAAAAGCTAATTGAGGAATTCTAAAATCGATGATTAATTTATTATCAAATTTTTTTATTTTTTTTGTATAAAGAAAAAATTCTTCTAAATTTTGTTGATAGTGTTCGCTATTCAAGCGCAGTAAAAACTGCGTGGCCGCCCCTTTTTCTACTTTAACCACAACTTGCCTTTTCCCATAGCTATCGGCAAAAGCTTCAGACACATCGATAAAAGTCAGCTGGTCAGAATTTGCTGAATGGGTTTCAAAATAGTCCAAAATTTGAAAAGCCAGAGGGAGGCCTGGATGATGCATCACATTGCTTCCCCATTTCCATTCAGCCGCCTGATTCAAGCGGATGGAAGGAATTTTTTTTGGGGTAAAGTAGGGATTGAAAGGAAAGACATTGCCCTTCCGGTCGATCGCCGTGTTTGTTTGATCAGCCAGGTAGGCAATAGGATGCCTCATGCTGTAATCGATGATTAAAGTTCCGGGAAGAATTTTTTTTATGCTGGCTTCTCCAATCGCCGGGCAAGCTAGAATTTTCCGCTCCCCTTCCAGCAAATCAAAGGCATACAAATTAACGGGACGATTATAGGAGAGATTAAGTAACTCGGCGAAATAGACCGGCTTGAAGACTTCCTTCTGCCGGCTACGCGGGACGATCGCCACAATATGGTACTGCTCATCCTGCAGCCTTTTAAGCAAAGCATGCTGATAATAAAGCCAGCTCATTAAGGCGGAACCTGAGATGACTAGGGTCGATAACAAAATCCACAAAAAGGCTTTCTTTATAGGCAGCTCTTCTTTAAGCATGGATCTCCATCAACGCCATTGCCTCGCCTGCTACTTTGGTCACATCTCCTGCACCTAATGTTACAATGACTGCATCCCGTTCGTTGATCCGACTGAGATAATGGCCAAGGGCTGTGCGAGGGAGGTATTGCACCCTGTCTCCCATTGTTGCCTGAATTTCTTCCACGATAAGACTAGCTGTTAAATCGGGCACCGGTGCCTCCCCCCCTCCATAAATGTCTGTTACAATTACCTGGTCGGCAGTATCGAAAATGGCTCCAAATTGCCCCAGGCAATCACGTGTGCGAGTGAAGCGGTGTGGTTGGTAAACGGCCCAGAGTTTTTTTGGTCCGATCGCCTTGCGTATTCCTGCAAGGGTCGTGGCAATTTCAGTGGGGTGGTGGGCATAGTCATCAATAAATAAAATATCATTAATCAGCCCCTTTTTTTCACAGCGTCTTCCCACTCCTTTAAAGTGGATAAAGGCCTTCCGAATGGCTTCTTCAGACTGACCAACCGTATAGGCCATCGCAAAGACAGCGGCCGCATTTAAAACATTGTGCCTGCCAATCAGATTGAGCTGAAGGCTTGGAAAATGCTGATTTTGAAGAGTTAAATCAAAGAACTGCTGAAAGCCCTCTTGCCTGTGGTTGTCAATTTTCCAATTGCAATGTGAGCCGAACCCAAAGCTTTGCCCCTTATTAACAATTTTGCATAAAAAGGGATCATCTCCACACCAGAAAAGATGCGTTTTCACTTGTGACGTAAAATGGGAAAACGCTTCCTTAAGCCTTTCAAATGAACCACCATAGGTAGGCATATGATCATTATCAATATTTGTGATAATGGCCCCATCCGGATAATAATTTAAAAAGCTTTTGTCGCTTTCATCCGCTTCAAGGACAAAAAAATTCCCTTTTCCTAAGTGGGCATTCGTATTGAATTGAGAAATGACCCCACCGATAGCGAAGGAAGGATCCCCACCGTTTTCAGCCAGGACGGCAGTAAGCAAGCCGGAGGTCGTCGTCTTACCATGCGTCCCTGCGACAGCCAGCGAATATTTTTTTTCAATCAGTCGGGAAAGCAGCTCAGAGCGATGAAACAGAGTGCATCCCAGCCGTTTTGCAGCTTCAAATTCCGGATTATCTTTTTTGATGTCCGTGCTATAAATGACTGTGCAATGGGGGATGATGTTTTTTTCAGAATGGCGAGGATAAATTTGGGCTCCTTTTTGAGCCAGCTGCTCGATTAAAGCATTGGAAGCAATATCGCTACCGGACACCGTTTTATGCAGACCAAGAAGCAGATGAGCCAGTCCGCTCATGCCAATTCCACCAATCCCTATAAAATGATAATGCTCTTTGATCATCGTTTCTCCTTGCAGGTATGGATTACTAGTTTAGCGAGAGTCATCCGCTCAGGATGGCTTTTATAATCCCTAATATTCTTTTTCAGTTGATGAAGTTTCGTCCTGTCTTGCATTAAGCTATCCAATTCCATAAGGGCTTGCTCGTCTACATCTCCCTCCAGCTTCTTAATCCCCCCCTTGACAGTATGGAAAAAAAAATCGGCATTCAAATCCTGATGGGCATCTGTTGCATAAGGAAAAGGAATTAATAGCCCTGGAATTTCAAATTCCATGGCTTCAGCAAGAGTGGAGGCTCCTGCCCTTCCAATAAAAAAATCGGCAGCCCTCCAGGCAAATTGCATCTGCTTCTCAAATGCCTTGACACAAGCGCTCCATTTCGCTTCCCGATAAAGATGGCTGTATTCATCTGCTGTTTGCTGCGTGCCGGTCAGGTGAATGATTTGAAAAGGATTGCGCCATAAGCTTAAAGCCTTTTTCATGCAGGCATTGATTCCTTGCGCCCCTTGCGAGCCCCCAAAAACTAACAGGACAGGCTTTTCAGCTGTCAATCCAAAATGCTTGAGCGACTCCTCTTTTGCGATTTGATCCAGCCGGTAGCCTGAGCGGAGGGGCATTCCGACTTCACATGTGGGCCCCTTTAAAAAAGGGGCTGCCGCCGGAAAATGAAGGCCTGTACACAATGCGCTTTGTGAGAAGAGGCGGTTTGCCTTGCCTGGAATGCTGTTTGCTTCATGCAAAAGATAAGGGATTTTTAAAAAGCGCGAGGCGAGCAGGATAGGGACTGTATAATAGCTTCCAAATCCCACCACCAGATCGGGCTGATAATCTTTTAAAAGCGACAAGGCCTGCCAAAAACCTTTTCCTATTTTAAAAAGCCGTCCGATCGCCTGGCTGTAGGGCTTGCCCGGCAATGGGGCCGCCTCAATTTCATGAAAGCGGAACTGTTCCCTGTCAAAATAGGGGCTTGTCTTTAGTCCCCCGCCAGCAAAAAGGATAGAGGGGGGATCCTCACTTTCAAAAAGCTCTTGCGCTAAACCTTGTGCAGGAAACAAATGTCCGCCTGTTCCCCCTGCCGTAATGAGAATTTTTTTCTTCTTCATTCATTTGGTCCTGGAAATATTCAATAAAAGGCCAAGGCCTATCATGTTGGCCATCAATGAGGTGCCCCCTTGACTAAAAAAGGGAAGATTTAGCCCGGTGCTCGGTAGCAAGCCCGACACCACGCCTAGATTCATGAATGCCTGAAAGCAGATAAGGAAGGTAATGGCGCCGCCATAGAGCAGCCCCTCCCTCCCGGCCTGGGAGGCAATCGAAAAACCGACATACCCGATGAGCATGTAGGCAAAAATCAATCCCAAAATGCCCGTAAACCCAAATTCTTCCGCATAAATCGCTGCAATGTAATCATTTTGCGCTTCGGGAAGGTAGCTTAATTTTTGCAGGCTATTGCCAGGGCCCCTTCCCAGCAGCTGGCCTGATCCCGCGGCAATTTTTGCCTGATACGGCTGATGCCCCTTCCCTTTTAAATCCAGTTCAGGATGCAGGTAAACATTCAGGCGAGCAGACACATAAGGGAGTTGGTAGGCAGAAATCATTCCAACTAAAGCCAAGCAGCCAAGTGGAACAGCCCAAAATTTAAACCGCATGCCAGTGAGAATGCACATGACAACCACGACAAGCCCCAGAACCCCGGCTGTACCGTTATTTGGCTCGACTAATATTAAAAGGATGGGAACGGCTACTTTTCCGATCAGTTGGGCGAATTCCTTAAAGTCCACTCTCTTCCCCTCTTTATTTTGCATGTAATGGCAAAAATAAGCCGGCACAATGTATTTAACGAATTCGGAGGGCTGGAAAAAGATGCCTGCAAATCCAAGCCAGCGTTTCGAACCATTCACCTCTTTCCCAATTCCAGGAATCAGTACCAAAAGAAGAAGGAAGGAAAAAAACCAAAGCAAGGCAGGGCTCCAGGAAAGCAGGCGGCGATAGCCTAAAGGCCAAAGGCCCGCAGCCAAAGCTAAACCGACGAAACCGTACGTGATTTGTTTGAATAACGCCTGATGGGTGCTGCGTGCCAGGGAATGATCCAAGACCTCGGCTGAGGCCGTATTAAAAATCATGATCAGGCCCATGGCATAAATGGAAGCGACCGAAAAGAGGAGAAGAAGGCGATGCAGCGTGATCACTTGACCCTCACACGATCTCCTACACGCAAGCTTTTGGCCTTTTCTTCATCCAGATGATTCAATTTCAATATTTCGTCATAGCGCACGTTAAACTGCTTCGCGATTTTCCAGGGATTATCCCCCTGCTTCACGGTATAATAGATGGCCTCGTTTACAATCTCAGAGGGAGATTCAGGCTGGACTGTTTTTGCAGCCACCGTGCCTTGCTCTTTTGCAATTTTTAACGTTTGGCCAATCGAAAGCTTTTCATTTTGCAAATTGTTCGCTTTTTTGATGGCTGAAACAGACGTGTGGTGGGTTTTAGCTATTTTTTCCAGCATATCCCCTTTCTTCACAGTAATGAGAAAAAAATCCTCGTCCTCAAATGACTTGGAAGGTTCTTGGTAGGCTTCGCTTTCTTCATAAGCCAGTGTTTGTATCTCAATCGGCTCAACGGGCTCTGCCTGGTCAGACAAAGGCCTGGAATGATTTTTCAAGGCATGATCCACTTCATCCACAATAGGGGCTGAAGCCAAAAGATGCGATTTGTGCAAGCGGTCGTTTGATTGGACGAGCTGAGGGGCTGTATCAATCTTCTCAATGAGCGGATCGGTTTCATAAATGACGGCCGTGACAAAAAGAATAGCCAGCAATCCTGCGTTAATGATGACGGTAATTAGGATGGTGTCTTTTCTTGTCATTGCAAACCTCTTTTTACATACTGCTGAAACACATCACCGCGATGTGCATAATCTTTGAACATATCATAGCTGGCGCAACCAGGCGATAGCAGAACGGCCTCTCCTTTTAACGCCAGCCGGGCTGCCCCGCTGACAGCTTCTTCCAATGTGGCAAATGAAGTGACAGGGATTGCATGCGCGAGCTGGCTCTCTATCTTACCAGCAGCCTGGCCAATTGCACAAATACATTTTACTTTATTCTTAAATGGCTCAATCCAAGTAGTATAGGAGGAGCCTTTATCAACACCGCCGGCAATTAAAATAAGTTTTCCCTCGATCGATTCCACAGCCCGTAACACAGCGTCAATATTCGTACCCTTGCTATCGTCGTAATAACGGACTCCCTCTTTTTCCAGAACAAACTCGATGCGATGTGAAGGCATTTTAAAGGAAGCATAGCTTGCCGCAAATTGAGCATAAGTCACCCCCTGGCTTTGACAAAGGGCAAAGGCAGCTAAAAAATTTTCCAGCGCATGGCTTTTTTTACCTTGCAGGCCTGGGGGAAGCACAAACGAGCGTCCCTCAAAATAGAGATGATGGAGGTCTGTATAAAGCGCGCAGCCAGAGTGGTATCCATACCTATTGCTGGAAGGCACAGAAGCCGTATAATTACCATAAGACTTTTCTTCGATCCATAGCTTGCGGCTTGGCTTCATGCAAGAGGCGATGCGCAGCTTTGCCTGGGCATAGTCGTCCATGCTCTTATAACGGTCCAGATGGTCAGGAGTGATATTTAGAAGGACTCCCTGATCTAGAAAAGCTCCCTCAAGTTGTTCCAGCTGATAGGAGCTCAACTCCAACACAAAGATGTCATCCGGTTGCGCACTCAAAAGCTCTTGGCTGAATGGCACGCCTACATTACCAAGCGCTTTTGCCGGCAATCCGGCAGCATTTAGGGCATGAGTGACAAGCAACGTGACCGTTGTCTTTCCATTCGTTCCTGTGATGCCTAAAATTTTTTGCCAGGCATAACGGCAGCCAAGCATGATTTCACCCACCACCTCGACCCCTTCTTGCATAGCCTGTCTCACTAAGGGATGCTCAGAATTAATGCCAGGCGAAAGGACGGCCAAATTAAAATTGCGCAGTGGAGGGCAATCGGATTCGTCTACGAGGCAAAAATTTTTTAGGGAAACGATGTCTGGGTGGGTGGACAGCTGGAGGGCATTTTTATCCACGCCGCACACATTTGCCCCTTTGGCAGTTAAAAAACGAGCGGCAGAGCGGCCGCTTATTCCCATGCCAAGGATGAGCGCTTTTTTATTTTCATAGAGGCCGCATTCCATTCAAACCTACTGAAATTTAATTGATGCAATGCCAATAATTGCAAGTAGGAGGCTTATGATCCAAAAGCGTATCACCACTTTTGTTTCAGGCCATCCTTTATACTCGAAATGATGATGAAGGGGCGCGCAAAGGAAAATCCGTTTACGATCGCGCAAGCGGTAGCTTGCCACCTGCAGGATAACTGACAGGGCTTCTGCAACAAAAACCCCTCCTACAATGCCTAAAAGAAATTCCCGCCTTAATAGTACAGCGGAGACGCCAATTATCCCACCCAGGGCCAGTGACCCTGTATCGCCCATGAACACTTGCGCTGGATAGCCGTTGTACCACAAAAAACCCAAACAGGCGCCCATTAAGGCCGCCAGATAAATGGCGATCTCCCCGCTTCCCTCAATGTATAAAATGTTGAGATAGCGTGCAAACTCGGTATGATTCGATATAAAAGCAATCAATCCAAGGGCCCCCGCCACCATCACTAAGCAACCCGCCAATAATCCATCCAGGCCGTCGGTCAGATTAGCCCCATTTGAACAGCCGGTTATGACAAAAAACATAAAAAAGGCCATGCCTATCAACGAAAGGCCGCTAAAGATCATCACCGGCTCTTTAAAAAAAGGCATGTACAAGCGGGCGGCAAATTCCTGCAGGCTTAAAAGATGAAAAAGATGGTCCTCTCCCGCCGTTTTAATGACAGGAGGCTGAAACCAGGTATAATGCTGTAAAAAATCCTGTAAGGGGGTGTAAAGAAAGTAGGCTGCGATAAAGCTGGAGAGCATTAATTGAAAAAACAGTTTTTTCTTGGCAGACATCCCCTTCGAGTTCTTATACTTTAATTTTAAATAGTCATCCCTTCCGCCAATCATCCCTAAGAATAGAGTCGTAATGGCCAAAATCAAAGTGAAAATATGAGACCAGTCCATCCATAGTAAAAGGGAAACGAGCATGGAAAAGAGGATTAAAGCTCCTCCCATGGTAGGTGTATTCTGCTTTTTTTCATGCAGCTGCCCAAGCAAGGGGCATTCCTCTTTGCGTATAGGCTGACCGATTTTAAGCTCATACAGTTTGCGAATAAAAAAGGGGCCCAAAAAGATGGTCAGCAAAAGGGAGGTCAGGGAGGCAAGCATCATGCGTGTTGAATAATAGGAAAAAACAGCCGGAACTTTAATTCCCCACACAGCATTTAAATAAGAGATGATAAGTAAAATCACAGCCCTTCCAGAACTTTCCACATTTCCTTTGAATAGGACCCTTTCAACAAGACAACATCATCTGCTTTTAAGCGATTTCTTAAAAAAGAAATCAAGGAAGGGTGATCAGAAAAAATCTCTGCCTCGCGGCCGTTGCTTTTCCAGTCGGCCACAACTGGCTCCCATTCCTCACCTAAGCAATAAAGCCGCTCGACATGTTCGAGCGCCTGCTCTCCCACACGCGCATGGCACTCTTTAGAAAATTGCCCCAGCTCCAGCATGCTTCCAAAAACTGCGATCCTGCTTCCACCGTTGTGGGGAAGAGGAAGGGTTTGAAGCGCCGCCTGCATGGAAATTTCAGAAGCATTGTAGGAGTCATTGAGAAAAAGAACGCCCCCTTTTTTTTTAAATTGCAGTCTTTTTTCGTCCAAAGCAAGCAAAGGAATTCTCGCTCCAATCTCATCCCACGCCAAATTGAAATACCTTCCCACAAGGGCGGCTGCTAAAAAATTTTGAAGCGTGTGCCTGCCTGGAAGGGTAAAGGCATCAAATGGGAAATGGATGCTTTCCCGATTGCATTCCCCCCTCTTTCCTCTCATATCCAGCCAACAATCGGCGTCCTGGCGATCGAGGGCAAAGGAAGCTTTCGTGCACACACCTTTTTTGACCACTTGATCAAAGTAAGGAATACCGCGATAAACTATCCCAAGTTGTGTCCGGGAATGGGCAAGAATTTCACTTTTTGCGGCCGCAATGGCTTCCAGCGAATCAAAGTTGCATGCATGGACTAATGCGACATGTGTCAATACGGCGACTTCCGGAGGGGCGATTTCAATTAAACGGGCAATCTGCCCGGCTTCAGTCATCCCCATCTCCAGAATAACAATGTCTTCATCCCCAGATGTATGATTAAGCAGAGTGAGGGGAAGGCCTATTTGCGAATTATAGTTTCCGGGCGAGGCTGCTACCTTAAATGTCCCGCTAAGGAGTGTATGAATAAAATTTTTTGTCGTCGTTTTGCCAACCGACCCTGTCACGGCAACCACGCGGCTCTTTGAATCCTTTAATTGACTGTGTGCAAAGTCTTGTAAAGCCTCCAAGGGGTCATTTACCCGTATTAGTGCAAGGCCGAAATCCGGCCCGTCATAATTCGCTTTTACAAGTGCAGCCGCGGCCCCCTGCTGTTTCGCTTCCCCTAAAAAAGCATGCCCGTCAACCCTCTCTCCTTTTAAAGCCACATAACAGTTTCCAACCATCAGTTTTCTCGTATCGACGCTAAAGCCATGGATTAAAGATTCGTTTGAGGGAAGGGGCTGTTGAAAAAACCGGGCAATTTTTTTAATTGAAAAGGGCTGCATGCATCTTACCTGTCGCTTGATCGTGAACAGCTTAAAACCTTAGCTATTTTTTTTGAACAAGAGATTGCATTTCAACTCAACTTGTGCAATAGTCCGTTTTAATATAATATAGAGGCAATTAAAAGAATAAGGTAACAAAATGAGTAACAAAGAATTTAACTGGGGCCCAGGTCTATTTCTTATTATTTATCAAATTGTTTTAGCTTTAACAATTCCCATCTATTTTTATTATGCAGTTCCTTCCTTAGGGATGATTTTAACCTCTGTGATTCTTCTGTATCTGACGGGCTTAAGCATTACCGCTGGCTACCACAGGCTTTATTCCCACAAGGCTTACAAGGTACACCCTGCAATCGAAGCCGTTATTTTGTTTTTTGCCTCCATGGCCGGGCAAGGCAGCGCCCTGCGCTGGTCGTTTGATCACCGTTTGCACCATGCCCATGTCGATACCGATCTGGATCCTTATTCGATTAAAAAAGGCTTTTGGTATGCCCATTTTTTCTGGCTGCTTGATAAGCCAAGGCCCATTGAAAAAAAAATTGTACCGGATCTTTTAAGGAACCCCCTAATCGTTTTTCAGGACCGCTATGACGTCTTACTAATGGTCCTCACCAATGCGCTTGCCTTCGTCTTTGTCGGCTGGCTGCTCGATGATTATTTAGGCGCTTTTTTTATTTCCCTTTGGCTTAGGCTGTTTGCTTTGCATCATTTTACCTGGTTTATCAATTCGCTAGCCCATACCTGGGGCGACCGTCCTTTTTGCCAGGAGCAGTCCGCAGTCAATAATTACTTTATCTCCTTGTTGACATTTGGTGAAGGATATCACAATTACCACCACACATTTGCTAATGACTATCGCAATGGCATCCGCTGGTACCATTTTGACCCGACAAAATGGCTGATCTGGTCGCTGAATAAAATGGGTTTGGCAAGCGGGCTTAAAAGAATGGATCCATTCACCATTCGTAAAAAAATGGTATTGGAGAGAAAGGAATTGCTCATGGAGCGCCTTTGCAACATATGGTATGTCAAAAAAGATGACGTGGAAAAAAATGTCTGCGACATTTCGGACCGTCTGCTCGCCAAAATTGCGGAACTTAACCAATTGCGTGAAGAATACATACAAACGCGCAAAGCTAAGCAGAAAATCAGGGTTAAGCAGCTGCGGCAAGAATTTCGCGCATTGAAAAAAAGCATTAGGCAAGATTGGCGCTTATGGTGCCGTGTCTCGCGCATGATTCTTAAGCTAAAACCTTTGGAATTTGCATAATTATTGTTGACTTGATAAAACGATATTCTGTATAAGTCAACCTTTCACTTAAGGTGGCATAGCCAAGTGGTAAGGCAGAAGCCTGCAAAGCTTCCATCCCCCAGTTCGAATCTGGGTGCCACCTTATTTTTCTACGAGCTCCCATGTTATATCTCGTTGCAACACCCATCGGCAACCTTTCCGACATTACTTTTCGCGCCGTCGAAACATTAAAAATCTGCGACTACATTTTATGCGAAGATACGCGGCACAGCCTCCGCCTCCTTCAACACTATGACATAAAAAAGCCTCTGAAAAGTTACCACAAATTCAATGAATCGTCGCTTGCCGAGACTATTTTACAAGATATACGAAACGGAAAAACCATTTGCCTAATTTCTGATGCCGGAACGCCCGGAATTGCCGATCCGGGAGCCCAGTTGGTGAAGTTATGCCGGGAAAACGATCTACCTGTCACCTCGCTGCCGGGCCCCTGCGCCGCTTTGCAAGCTCTCACTTGCTCCGGCTTGCCAACAGAAACCTTTCAATTCATCGGATTTCTACCACGCAAAGTTGGCGCGCTGAAAAGCATTCTGTTAGGTATTCAAAATTATCCTGGAACAACCATTTGCTATGAATCGCCCCACCGTTTGATCGATACTCTGAAACTGATCAACGAGCTGCAGCCCGTTATGCAATTCATCACGGCACGGGAACTGACAAAAAAATTTGAAGAAGTGAAGCAGGGAACGGCGAGCGATCATCTTGACAGGTGGAATGAGGGGCATCCTAAGGGGGAGTTTGTTCTGCTGTTTCCCCCCAATGCAAATCCGTCAATCGACTGGTCACAAATGAGCCCTGAGGATCATGTGCTATGGGCTCAAGAAAATTATTCGATCACTAAAAAAGAGGCGCTCAAGCTCGTCGCCGAGCTAAGGGGCC
>JAJTHR010000178.1 GCA_021298935.1 Parachlamydia sp.
GAAAAAGAAAAAAACCAAAGAAAGTTGCACGTAAATTGACTGGAATTCATCTAGGAGAAGCTATGGGATTTTAGTGATAGAATATTCAGTTTGTCACACCCCACCCCAATTCTGTCAATCAATTTTTGCAACAAAGTAAAAAAAACAATACCAATATTTAAATAAAATATATATAAACTAATCTAATACTATTGCAGCGCATTTTAAATTTTCTGGTAGGTAGTCGAAAATATTAAAATTGTAATCTGTGTCTTTATAAATGATATGCCCCTTGCCCGAAATTAAAAATATTTTATTTCCATTTAAGTTCTCTATATTCTCCAATATTGATTCTATGACATATTGATTTCTTTTTTGTACTAAATGACTTATTTTTTGGCGTAAAATAGAGATTTTTCTATCATTATCAACCCCACTAACACAATTTTTTAATTTCAAAAATTTTCTTTTAATAAAATTATGTTCTTGGGTACATGCTTCTAGAGATTTTTCCCAACCATTAACCTTTAAGTTTTTTTTTATGATTAGGAATAAAGAATTTATAACAGGGTAATTTATACATAAAGAAGTTAAATTTGAATATAAATCTTTTCTATCAATACCTTCTAGTATAAGAATATCCGAATCTCCACTAAATTCTCTTATTATTTTACCTTCTAATAAGTGATGTGTAGGATTTTTATGATTTTCACCAATCAATACTACATCAGCTTCTGATAGACTTTCAATATTTTTATAATACATTTTACTTGTTTGTTTAATTTTATTTTCATATTTTTTCTTTCTTCTTAAATCAGTATTTAAAAAACTGTTATTATTAATTTTGTCTTGTACCTCTATTTTTGTAGCCTTAATTTTTTTTAAGGTTTTATATAGATAATATGCAGCTAAAGATGTAATCACTAGAATACTAAAAAAATAAATTTTTGATTCCATTTTTTTAAAAGAAAAAGTGATAATCTGATTAATTAAATTGATATTAGAAATTTTCATAAACCCAGATATTTTAAAATTTTAAGATAGCCGATTGATTTTTGTATTGCAAGCATGGGATGATAATACCATTTCCCAAAAATAAAACCATAAATTTGACTTGTCAGCGCTTCAGATTTAAAAGATCTTTTCGAAGTTGATATCTTTGAATATCAACAAAGAGAGATCTTTTAAAGATGAAGGTGATCACAAGTCAAATTTATGATTTTAATTTCGGGAAATGGTATAAGTCTATGCCAATTAAATTGGCTTATCCATATGGTAGCAATTCCCGTTGGGCTATAAGCTACTAATTGAGAATGACTTATAGGGATGTTCTCCGTAGCTTTTTGGTCGCAATTTTTGTAGCCGTCATCCAAACAGCCAAGTTGCCCTTAGGAGAAGTTACTTGCAAGGCTATTTTTTCTGCTTAGCACTTAATAGGCCTAGTACCCTAACTTTAAAATTTTCATGGATAAACCCTCTTCATTTTAACTCTTGCATCCTTGACTGAAAAACCCCACAAGACTTTTGCCTGTCTCCTATTTCGATCCGATACATAAGCAGCAGTTTCTCTTTCGAGTGTTTCCTTTGAACCTATTCGCCTTTTAAGGCACTGTCCTCCAAGAACAGAAATTTCAATCTCCGCCATATTTAGCCAACTAGCATGCTTCGGGGTGTGGTGCACTTCCAGCTTCTTGATAATCCTCCGTGCCTCTTCAGGTTCAAATGCTTCGTAAAGATTCGACAGTCGGTGCGTATTCAAGTTGTCCATGACAAGTCTGATTTTATCTGCATTGGGAAAATGCTTATCGACCAAATCTTTCATGCACTCAGCAAAATCTCTCTTTGTTCGCTGATCTGTCACCTTCACTTCTCGCCAGCCTCCCAAGGGTTGCAAGAATACAAAGAGGTTGCTTGTACCTTTACGCTCGTACTCGTAATCCTCACGCTTAGATCGCCCTGGAGCCGCGGGGATCGGGGCCATTACGTCATCAATTAGTTGAACGGGGCTTTCATCAAAACAAACTACAGGATTTTTTTCGTCTAACGGCTCTTCATATAAATCTAACACATCCTCCATTCGACAAACGTACTCATAGTCAACCTCTGGAACGCACCAACTCTTTACTTGCCACGGCTTGATTTCTTTTTTTTTAAAATTCTACGGACTGTATCTTTTGTAATAGAGTCTACCAATTCTAGACTGATGCACCGGTCAGTTAACAATTGCATTGTCCAGCAGGCTCGGCCTTCCGGAGGTTCACTACAAGCAAGTGCGATGAGATGAGCCTTCGATTTCCCTACCATTTTTTCGGGCCTGCCAGAACGCGACTTCTCCTGCAATGCCATTGCTAAACCCTCCTTACAAAACCTACGCTTTGTGCAATAAACGCTTGATTCGGCACATTTCAAAAGAGAGGCGATTTCCTTGTCTTGCTTTCCCTCAGCCGCGAACAATAAAGTTTGAGCCCTTCTGATTGTGCGCGCTGACGATTTCCCTTTCTTGATAACTGCTTCGAGTTTTTTTTTGGTCTCTGAATCGAGATGAATGATCCATTTTTTTTCTATAATTGCCTCCTATGAAAGGCAATATAAAATACTATACATGAAAGGCAATATAAAATACTATACAGCTTTTTTGAAAACTTTTAAGTTAGGGTACAAGGTGCTAGCGGGAATTGCTGTCAATATGGTTAAATTTAAACAGCCTACGCATTTGTAATCTGATTTCTATGAAAGCACCGCATAACTTTCTAATTTTTTTAAATTTAGGATAAGTCTAACAGAAAAAGACTTATCCTAAATGTTAATAATAATTTTAAATATGTTTAATGCGATTACCCTGAATAGGCATCTTGTATTGATTCTTCAATTTTAGCTTGTTCAGCTTCGTATTGGACATGTAATTGATGCATTTTTTGTCTTGCAAAGTTATATGCTTCTGATTTTAAACAACCTAGGTTCTCTTCTAAATATTTTTTTTCAAGTGCTTCAAAATGAGATGCTTGATCGTGTAAAGGTTTATTGTATTTTAGAAACAAAGTCACAGGAAATAGTGGGGGTACTATGCATGAAGCAAAAACAACTTTATTCCATAAAGCATCATTTTCATTCATAATCCTTATGTAATTATTTCTTTTAATTTCAGTTTGAACATCATCTAGCTTGGCTTCTAGATCACTTGCTTTATTTTCAAGAAATATTTTATCTCTTGCTAATTGGTTTATTTCCTCCTGTAAATTTCCAATTTGTTCTCTAAAATTTTCATTTGTTTCTTCTTGATGCTGCATTGCCCAAAGCATTATGCCACCTAAATTTATTACTTCATTTAGCATTAACCCTTGATCGGGTGCAGGATTAGCTGGGAATATTCCATGATGCTGTTGAATTGCCATAAAGTTTCTCCTTTTTTTGGCCTTGTTGCATAAATGCCCTATCGGGCATTCCTATAGTTTATAGGTTTCTCGAATCATCAAAAAAAGTCTTTAAAAAAAAAGAGCTAGATTCATAGTATTTTGTTCAATTTCCACCACGAAAAAGGACAAACTATGAACCTGCTCGATGCTCTATTAATGATCTTTTCTATGTGGCGACCAGCCTTTTGTAAAACGGCTGCTTTTATCCGAGC
>JAJTHR010000008.1 GCA_021298935.1 Parachlamydia sp.
AAATCGCGCATGAATAGAGTGATAAAGGCCCAAATCGCTATCGGCATAATGGCCACCACCCATTTGGTGATGGCAATAATAGCAGCGTAGATGCCCGAAAAAAAGCCATGCAGCACGGTGCGATGCTGGGAGGGCAGCGAAACAACCGCAAAGCTAAGCAGCAATGCCAGAAATAGGACGCTGATCACATTGTTTTCAATGAAAGGCTGCACAATATTGGAAGGAACAATTTGAATGAAAAAGGAGAGGTAACTTGGGCTGGAAATGGCTTCATTTTGCATGCCAGTCGCAACTGCAATATGCCCCCTGACCGGATCAATCAGGATGAAAAGGGACAATGCCACTGTGGCGGCAATGACTGTTGTCAATAATGTGTACTTGACCACCTTTTGTCCCAAATGCTTGATTTCCTGCATATTTTCCATTCCCGATGCAGTTGAAACAATTGAAAGAAAAATAATCGGCAAGCTAACGAGCTTCAAAAGATTGATAAAAATTTGCGAGACTGTCTCGGCTACTTTATAAATAAAAGCATCCTGAATAAAGCCGCAGCCAATCCCAAGCACTATTGCCAGGGCAAAAAACAAATTGGGGTTTATTTTTCGTTTAATTTCTGTACACATTGTCTAATCCTTAATTGTTACCAAATATCGCTGTGCCAATTCTAATCAGAGTGGCCCCTTCCTCAATGGCGATTTCATAATCCTGTGTCATCCCCATCGAAAGATGGCAAAATCCAGCGGGATCCTTCATTTCATTTTTCCACTTTTCTTTCAATTCATAAAGCGAACGAAAGCATTTTCTAATCAGCCCGCTATCATCTGACATTGGAGCCATTGTCATTAACCCCTTAATGCATATAGCCGGCAGTTCTGCCAGGCGCGTTAAATGCCTCTCCCATTCCAAAGGGGAAAGTCCTTGCTTGGTCGCTTCCTGCGAGACATTCACCTGAAGCAAAATAGAGGTTGTTTTGCCCCGCGCCTCGCTAATATCCGCTAATTTTTCAGCGAGAGCCGCATCATGTACCGAATGAATGAGATGAATTTCCTTTTGGAGCACCTTAGCAGCCTTGTTTTTTTGAAGCGATCCAATGAAATGCCACCGGCAATCAGAGGGCAAGGCTTCCATTTTTGGGAGAAGTTCCTGCACCCTGTTTTCTCCAAAATCACGGCAGCCTGCCTCGTAGGCATCCTGCAAGGCTTCAGGCGGATTGTTTTTACTCACCGCCACTACGCTCACATCTCCCCTTCTGCCGCAGGAAACAGCCTTCTCATCGACTCGTCGTTTCATTTCTAAATAGTGCAATCGCTACTCTCTTAAGCTTTTTGGCTTATCAAGAATGTCCGCCACAATCACCATGTCTTTAGAGCTATGCAAGTTTTTCAGGACAGCTTTTCCCCTGGGCGGCTTTTCAGCTTCTACGATGAAATGAAGAGTTTCTATTTCAAGCGGCTTCTTTTTAATTTTTTGGCGTGGAGGCATGACTGCCTCCACCTTCGAAGAGGGCTTGACGTGCCTGCTTTGCTCTTTTTGAAGTGCATTCATCAAAGCAGTGATCGGATCTTTTAATTCTTCTTCACCATTTTTTATCTGATTACTAAAAAATAAATAAAACAGGGCAAAAAAGCTGATGACCAATGCGATCACTTCGATGGATAGCATTCGTCACACCTTTTTTTCTGTTTCCGGCCGTGCAATGGCCTGTCTCATTTCAGTATCTGCCTGAATATTCTGGTATTTTTGGTAATCCATAATCCCCATTCGTCCTGAGCGAAATGCTTCTGCCATTGCAGCAGGAATGGCTGCCTGCGCTTCGACAAGCTTAGCCTCCATATAGCGCACCTTTGCCAGATTTTCCTGCTCCTCCGCCACCGCCTTGGTACGCCTTTTTTCCGCCTCAGCTTTGGCGATGCGAATATCAGATTCAGCCTGATCGGTTCTCAGTTTGGCTCCAATGTTTTCACCCAAATTGATCTCTACAATATCAATTGAGAGAATAAGAAAGGCTGTGGAGGAGTCGAGCCCTTTTTCAAGCACGAGTTTTGAAATTTTTTGCGGCGATTCAAGGACTTGCTTGTGTGTGTCAGATCCCCCTATCGCACTGACAATCCCTTCCCCCACACGGGCGATAATGGTCTCTTCCGTCGCCCCTCCCACCAGCTGAGCGATATTGGTCCTGACAGTGACACGCGCGCGGCAATTAAGCTGGATACCGTCTTTGGCAACACCTGTGATATAGCCCCCATGATCTGGACAATCAATCACGCGTGGATAGACCGAGGTTTGCACGGCCGCTTTAATATCGCGTCCCGCCAGGTCAATCGCCGTCGCCCGTCTCCAATCGAGGGGAATGTTGGCCTTGTCGGCTGCAATCAACGCCTCGACAACGTTTGGGACATTCCCACCGGCGAGGTAATGGGTCTCCAAATCTCCGACCGTAATATCCTTTAAGCCCGCTTTGAAAAGATTGATGCGTCCATTCACAATAATGCGCGGGGGGATTTTTCTTAAAGATATCCCGATGATATTAGAAAGGGGGATGGGCGTTCCGGAAACAAAGGCCTGGAACCATAAGCTGATGAATTTTCCAAGGATGCCAAGAAGGAGAATCAGCAAAAGAGCCACAGCAAATATAATAAAATAAAATTCTGTCGTCATTCTTTCACTGACTGCTTGCGATAGTAGATACATTTTTTATTCCTTTTTTTTGACCAGAAGGCTTTCTTCCTGCCCCCCAACCACAATGACTTTTTCATCTTTTGAGACATAACCGGTTAATGAAATGGCCTGATGCAGGGTTTCATCGATTAAAATATAGCCGCCAGGCTTCAAATCCGTATACACGACTCCCTCTTTTCCAATTGCCTGGCTTTCAAATGAGGAAGCCTGGTAGCCTGCCTGGGTACCATGCAAATAAATGCTCGATCCAGGCTTTGCATGCACAATACGCCAGAGGGCAAAACGAATCAAGCCCCAAAGAGAGATGGCGATGAACAGAACAAATAAGAGGAGGCCAAGCAAAGAGTTTGTCTGCAAAGCAAATAGAACAATGCTTGCAGCAATAAATAAGCCTCCAATAATGCCGATCAGTCCGCCTGGCACAAAAAATTCAATAAATACTAATAAGAAACCGATCAGAAGTAAAATGAATGGTATCATGTTGTTTTATCAATCCTTTTTACAAAGAGAGTGCTTCCTTCCAATCGGACAACTTGAATCGCTTCCCCCTCGTCAATCCACTCCCCTCGGCTTAAAGCCTCGAAAATAGTGCCCTGTATAACCACTTTTCCTGAAGGTTTAAGAGGTGTCAGCGCTTTACCGACTGTCTTTAAAGAAGGGAGGCTAGCGGGATTTTCACCGGCAATGTAACCAGTCTGCTCCCCTCCTTCCAATACGAGGCGGCTAAATTTTGACAATCTAGGGACAAACGTCTTTGCAAGGAAGGCTATGATGACAAAGCTGCCAATTAACGCGCCGCAAAACCAAGCCACTCGTTTAATGAAGTAATTTCCTGCTGCATTAAGCGTTTGCGTATCTGTTTCAAAACGAATCG
>JAJTHR010000044.1 GCA_021298935.1 Parachlamydia sp.
AGGTTCTTAAATTTTTGGCGGCGAGATTTTATGTCCCAGTACATTGCGGAGATCGCAGCAAACTTGGATAAGTTTGCAAGATCGAGCAATGAGCTGGGACGCAAAAGATGCCGATGAAAAATTTAAAGACCTATCCGCGCGCGGTATAGCATGAAATGCTATCAATATTTTACAAATCGTAAATTTTTTAATAGAGTAATTTTGAATTTGATAAATTTTTTTGAATACTTTCAGACTGCATGTAGAGACCTTACAGGAAGGCAAGCGATAAAGGGAATGGTTTAAATGATAAGAAGCACCCATTCTTGAAATAAACATGATCGCTCTTTGCTTGGAAGGTACTATCCAATCAAAAATTTTAAATTTTACGTAGAAATTTTTTCAAGCAGCTGTATGAAAGGTTGTATACCGAAGTGCATTCAAAAGTCTAGACATAATGAAGAGCTTTATTTTATTACTCTTGAACAAAACCTTCATGCAACTATAGAAGCCGACCTATCCGCGCGTGGTATAACCTTCATTGATCCTCACTTAATCGGTATGTAACATGTGACTTGCCTGGAAAAACATTTTTCCTGCATGAAAGTAATTAATGAGGTGAAAGATGGCCAGCTCCCAGCAGATCAATTTTGAGGAGGATCAGGAAGCCGAGCTGTTTTCTCAATTGATCGATCAAATGGATCGGGAACAGCTGCAAAAAAGGCTTGAGGATCTCTCTTCCTACAAAATAGCCAGCTTGATTTCGAGGGAATCTGAAGAAAATCAAGCGATCCTTTTTGGGATTTTAGACCCCCCAGTCAGCTCGGAGGTCTTCGACCTTCTTTCGTTCCGCATTCAAAAAAATTTATTGCACTATCTTCCGAGCACAGAGGCGGCCTACCTGCTGAATGCCATGTCGCCCGATGACCGGACAGCCTTTTTACAAGGGATGCCATGGAGCGTCATTAATGTTTTTATCAAGTATCTGCCCTTAGAAGAAAGAATTGAAACTTTGACGCTGCTTGGTTATCCGGAGGGTAGCGTGGGCCGCTTAATGACGACCGATTACATCGCCGTCAGCCCTGATTGGACCATTCAAAAAGTATTGGATCACCTCCTGGAATATGGGCACGACAGCGAAACCATCAGCATCATTTATGTCATTGATGAAAAGGGCCAATTGATCGATGACATTAAGCTGCGTGACTTTCTTTTCATTTTAAGGGAGCAGAAAGTCGAAGATTTAATGGATAGTGAGTTTGTTGCCCTGACTGTCGATAATAATGATGAGGAGGCCATTAATTTGTTCAGGCTTTTTGATCGGGAAGCTTTGCCGGTAACAGATCAAGAGGGGGTTTTAATGGGTATCGTAACGTTTGATGATATCTTAAGATTATCGGATAAGGAGGCCACCGAAGATATTCAGAAAATCGGCGGTCAGGAGGCCTTGGATGAACCCTACATGGACACCCCTTTCTTTCAATTGATGAAAAAAAGGGTCGGCTGGCTGGTGGTCCTTTTTTTCGGAGAAATGTTGACGGCCACTGCGCTGGGCTACTTTGAAAAAGAAATTGCGGCGGCAGTCGTTTTAGCCCTGTTTCTCCCTTTGATTATTTCAAGCGGCGGAAATGCAGGAGGACAGGCGACCACTCTGATCGTACGGGCTTTGGCGCTTGGAGAAATTCAGTCGAGAGACTGGTGGAGGGTGTTTCGTCGCGAACTCGCTTCCGGTCTTTTTTTAGGAATTGTACTTGGAACAGTCGGATTTATTAGAATTGCCGTCTGGAGTCAATTCACTGACATTTATGGCGAGCACTGGCCATTGCTTGCCGCAACTATGTTTATTTCCCTGATTGGGGTGATTCTTTGGGGAACGGTCTCAGGATCCCTTTTTCCACTGGCGCTGCGTGCTTTAGGCTTGGATCCAGCCACCTCTTCCGCCCCCTTTGTCGCGACAGTCGTTGATGTGACAGGGGTAGTGATTTATTTTCTGACCGCAAAACTACTCCTTTCGGGGACAATACTATGAAGCAATTAGTGAGTTTATTTTTATTCTTTATATTTCCTTTATTGGGGGAGTATCGCGTTGTGTTTATTGGCGATTCAATTACCCAAGGGATAGGGGAGGATGATGGCTATGTGAATATTTTGAAAAAGCGATTCAAGAAAGAAAAAATCAGGGCTAGACTCATTAATCGCGGCAAGTCAAATACAAAAACGGAAAAATGCATTGAAATTTTACGTGAATCAATCAAAGAAGATGCCCCGCATATTGTTGTCATTGCCTGTGGAATCGTCGATGCTATTTATCTTATCCCCCCTTTTCAACTTAAACAGCATTTAACGATCCTGGTTGAAGAATCTTTGAATCGTCAAATAAAAGTGATTTTAGGTCAGATCGATCTTTCTTGCTGGAGAATCGGACACTATGGAAATAGATTCAATCAAATTTATGAAGATCTTCCACAAAAATATGATTTACTCACTTTTCCTTTTTTAAATAATCAAACTCTTGCAAATAAAAAATATAATATCGGTGATTTTATTCACCCCAATCAGGCAGGTGCCCAGGTTATTGCAGATTTCCTTTATCCTATAATCGTGGAAAGTATGGAGGAAATTAGATTATAGTAATGAAGGTTCTTTATTAATTATCCTTGATAAAAAAATCAACTAATGAGAAAATAGTATATATTTTTTTAGGTTAGGGATGTATTTAGCAATCATTTTATATTTTAGTTTGCTGACGGTTTTAGTGGTCTGGTCTTCGCAAAAAGTGCAAACCTCTTCCGCCTTTATTTTAGGCGACCGTTCATTAAATTATTGGCTAACGGCCATGGCAGCCCATGCAAGCGATATGGGAAGCTGGCTATTTATGGCCTATCCCTCCCTCATCCTCGTCGGTGGCCTTTTTAATGCCTGGATTGCAATCGGATTAATCGTCTGCATGTGGCTGAATTGGCAATTTGTCGCCAAAAAATTCCGCACCCTCACCGGAAAATGGAATTGTTCGACCTTCTCCTCCTTCCTTCATCACCGCTATGATGATAAATCAGGGCTGCTGCAATTATTTTCTGCTCTCTTTTGCTTTGGCTTTTATGTCGTTTATCTTTGCGCCCACCTCACAGGTCTTGGAATTTTAGGCCAAACTCTGCTTGGATTCAGTTATACGACTTCCATCCTTTTAGGTTTAAGCATTGTGGTTGTTTATGTCAGCTTAGGGGGATTTGTTTCTCTTGCCTGGATTGATTTAGTGCAGGGGATCTTTCTGCTCGGGGTTTTATGTGCCGTCCCTTGCATGATTATCATGAAGGAAGGAGGTGTAGGAACCGTGATGCAGCAGCTTTCCGCAGCAGGTACAGGCCTTTCCCTTGTTCCGCAAAATTTCACGCAGGTCATTGCCATGCTGACGATGTTTTTCGGATGGGGTCTTGGCTATTTCGGACAGCCGCATATCATTACCAAGTTCATGGGCATCCGCAATGCCGATGAAATTTCCAGCTCAAGAAATGTAGGGATCACCTGGATGGTCATCATGCTGGCCGGCGCAACCCTTGTCGGATTAACAGGCATTGCCTTTTTTAAAGAAGGGCTTGCAGACCCGCAAATGGTTTTCATTGAAATGACCAAGCAAACGTTCCATCCTTTTGCAGCCGGATTGATTTTATGCGCCATTTTAGCTGCCACGATCAATGTGATGAGCTCGCAGCTTTTGATCCTCAGCTCCATTTTGACTGAAGACATCTATAAACGATTTTTTCATCAAAAAGAGCACACACCTCGCCATTTATTGAATGTCTCGAGGGCGTGGGTATTCCTTGCCGCTTTTCTCGCCTTTTGCATCGCTTATCAACAAATGAGTTCGATCAACGATCTGGTGCAGTATGCCTGGTCAGGTCTTGGGGCCTCTTTCGGCGCCCTCATTTTAGTCGCTCTCTATTCAAGCAAAGTGAATCGTTATGGTGCAATGGCAGCCATTATTGTAGGAGGGCTCACATCAGCCCTTTGGCCTTATGCCAATGCCTACATGACTATTCCCCTTGATTCTTTAATTCCGGGCTTTTGTTTGAGCCTGGTAAGCACCTTTGCGGTGAGCGCGATGACTAGTAAACAGGCTGTCTGTACAAGCATTCACGAATGCCAGTCGCTTCCGCTCGCAACGTAAAATTTTATTTTCAATTATGCCTTTTTTGTTAAAGTGAGAACTAAAAGGCTGTACACCCACTATGATGCTCTTATTTTTCGTGGGAGAAAATCGCTATGTAATAGAAAATAAGTATATTACAAAAATTTTCCCCCATGTTTTACTAGATAAAATCTCTCTTGCCCCTTCTATCCTTTCCGGATTGATGAATTGGGAAGGAAACCTAATTCCCATTTTTAATTTTTGCCAACTGATTGAAAACAGGGAAGCGAGTGACTCTTTTCATACCCGCATTATTATTATTCATCCCTTGTCAAATGACAGCCAAGTTGGATTGCTTGCTGAAAAAGTCATCGATATTGTGACCTTAAGACCAGGCATTTCTTTTAAACGATTTCCTTTTCCCACCCATACTTTTATTGATGAATTTTACAGTGATGAGCATGGAACTGTTCAGGTGATCAATATCGAAAAGCTCTTTAGTTATTTATCACAAAAATTTGCTCCACAGGAATCTGATGGAGGAAATTAACTATTTTAAAAAAATTATTTATTATTTGGAAGAAAGGATTGGAATTAACTCAAACCTGGTCAGCAAAAATTTTTGGAAGTCAGCCATCAACAAACGAATGATGCACAATCAAATTTATGATTACAAAAATTACTATCTTGTTTTGCATGAATCTAAAACTGAATATGAACAAATGATCGAATCGATTGTGACCCCTGAAACCTGGTTCTTTAGGGATAAAAATAGCATTGATTACTGTACAGAAGTGATTCGTCAAAATGAATCCATTTATTCAAAAATTTTAAGCCTCCCTTGTTCTTCCGGTGAAGAGCCTTACTCGATTGCCATATCGCTTTTAGAGGGGGGGATTTCACCCCATCATTTTCATATTGACGCTGTGGATATTAGCCTGACGGCCATTGAAAAGGCAAAAGAAGGAAGTTATGGACAAAATTCCTTTAGAAATAAATTTTTTGATTACAAACCTGTTTATTTTAAAAAATTACTTAATGAATTTAAAATTTTAGATAAAGTCAAACAACAGGTGACTTTTTACAAATCAAATGTGCTTGAGCAATCGCCTCCTTTTGAAGAGGCGAGCTATCATTTTATTTTTTGCAGGAAATTGCTTATCTACTTAAGCAAGCAGGCGCAGGAAAAATTATTTATTTTACTTAAATATTTACTGAAAGAGGAGGGGATTTTAATCGTTGGGCCCTCTGAAAGCCACCTTGTTCTAATGGCGGGATTTTTTCCTTATGTCCCCACTGCTTGTGCATTTAAAAAAGCCCAACCAAAAAAAATGATTAATCAGGTTTTGCACCCCATTTCTATTACTTCCGAGACAAAAAAAAACTTACTTAAGGAGGCGAACCAGCTTGCTAGCGACGGTTTTTTGAAAGAAGCTGAAAAAACGAGCTGGAAAGTCCTTCAAACTTTTGGGCCTGAATACGAAGCCTATTTTCTTCTTGGATTGCTTAAACACGCTGTAGGGGAAGAAAAAGAGGCAGAAAATTTTTTTAAAAAAGCCCTTTATTTGTTACCGAATCATTATGAATCATTGATTTATTTAGCTTTGCTGTATGAAAAAAAAGGTGAGAGTGAGCAAGCGGCTGTCTTGCATGCAAGGGCAAAGAAATTACAAATGGGGCTTGCTCAAGATGGTTGATCAATACTCAGATCGTTTCAACGACCTATTGAAACGGCGTCCGACAGAAGATTACATTCGGGATTGGACGACTGCAATCAAGCTAGAGGCCGAAACGAAGGAAGAGGGAAGTCTTGCCCTATCCTATATCGTTTTCCGCTTAGGTGAAGAGTGGCTGGCGATAAAAACAAAATTTCTAATTGGCGTCTTGGCCCAAAAACCTGTTCATAAGCTTCCCCATCAAAAAGATATTTTAATTACAGGTATCACCAATATTGAAGGTGGGCTTGTGCTGTGCGTCAATTTAAGGGATTTGCTTGACATCAAGCCTTCAATCAAAGAAAAAACCGGCTTAATGGGGTACGATCGTATGATTGCACTCACTAAAGATAATTTTCAGTGCCTGTTTCCTGTAGATGAGGTAAGGGGAATTTTCTCTCTGTATGAAAAAAATTTCCAAAATGTACCTTTGACCCTGACTTCATCGACCGCCAATTTTCTAAAGGCAATCTGTTTGATGGATGGCCAGAGCATCGGTTTGCTGGATGATGAACTTATATTCAGCCGGTTGAAGCGAGGGTGCCTGTGAAAGGGAAAGAAAATACAGATCCACTTTTCATTAAAAATGAATTGCAGGCGCATGCAAATATACTAAAGGTCACCTTATCGCAAATTAAACAACAGGCGAGCAATCCGGCCGTCATTAAAATGGCTTTAAAAAGTTTCGAATTAATGGGTGCGCTGCTTCAAGCCTCCAGCTTGCAGCCGCTTGTTCCTCTTTTTTCTTCTTTTCAGCATTTTTTTGAAATTTTGAATGATACTTCCCTCATTGAGGAGGAGTGGCTGAATGACTTGCTTAATATTTCAAAAAATCTCATTCAACTCTCCACCCTTTCCGAACCCTTATTTGAAAAAGAAATCCTTTCACAAGGAAAAGCCATTCAAGGATGGATTGATCAAATTGAAAAGATTATTTTTAACATAAAGCAAAAGTCCATTTTACATCCCACAGATGAAAAACAAAAACAGCCTGAAGAGTCCCCTTCCCCGGCGCCCTTCAAAAAAGATAACTCCCTCATTCAACTTTTTTTAGATGAATTGAAAGGGCAGGCTGCCAAACTAAGCGCCAACCTCACCTTACATAACAAAGACCCAGGCCTTGAAGCCCCGATCAAGGAATGGATTCAATTGGCCGCTACCATTAAACAAGCAGCTTATTTGGTTAAATTGGAGCCCATTGTGGAAGTGGCCAGGGTATTAGAAAATTACGCAAAATTCTTGATTGAGAGGAAAATTCGACCTACGCAGGAAGGAGAATCAGCCTGTTTTAAAATCATTTCCCATTTAAAAGATTTAGCCGCCATTGATTTAGACCATGTAACTTTTTTTTTGGCTGAGCGAAAAAAAGCATTAAGAGATCTCTACGATCAATTAAACGCTTTTCTGATTGATAGCTCCCCTAGAACAATAGAGCCGCCTGTGCGTCTTTTTGCCGGCCCCACAGCTTTGGAAGGGAAAACCCTCTCTGAAAAAGGCTCTGAGCCAGAGCCTCTCCTTGCTGATGATTTTATCGATAATACCATGTTTGAAATCTTTCAAATCGAGCTTGATTCGCAATGCAGGTTTTTAAATCAAAAACTGATCGAGTTTGAAAAAAATAAAGACCCCGCTCTCCTCGACGATCTTATGCGAGGGGCCCACTCCATCAAGGGGGCTGCCAGGGTCATTTCAATCACCCCGCTCGTCAAGCTGGCCCATGCGATGGAGGATACCTTTGTAAGCGCACAAACAAAAATAGTGCAAATGACCCCCGAGCGGCTTGACGCTCTTTTTCAAGTGATTGATTTTTTTAATGTTGCCGCCAAACTCGATTTAAAGCAATTCATCGAATGGTTGAATCAACAGCAGCCATTGATTCATCAACTGCTGGACAGGTTAAAAGAGGGCGGTTTAAAAAAGAAAGTACAGTTGCCGCCCCCTCCAACAATACCCGCTCCTCCTCCGCCTCCGGTGGTAGAAGAAAAAAAAATGCCGCTTCCCCCTCCCCTTGTCAAAGAACAAAAGAGCGAAGAGGGTGGGGAGCGGGTGCTCCGTATAACAGCAGATAACTTAAACCGCCTCATGGGTATGGCAGGTGAATCGCTGATTGAGTCGAGATGGCTGACACCTTTTAGCGAAAATTTGCAAAAAATTAAAAAGGAGCTGGGTTCAGTTATCAGCCTGCTTGATAGTTTTTGGACACAAATGTCTGAAAGCCAAATGAATGATATTTCAAAGCAAACTTTTAACGAGGTGACGCACTTAGCAAATGAAATTCGCCTGCACCTTTCCGAAAACCTGGGGGATCTTGAATCATTCATTCAGAGGCATGAAAACTTATCCGATCGCCTCTATCAAGGGGTGATCAATAGCAGAATGCGTCCTTTTTCGGATGGAGTGGAAGGGTTTCCCCGGATGGTAAGGGATTTAGCCAAGCAAATAAAAAAAAAGGTACACCTGGAAATCGAAGGCGGCTCCACTTCGGTAGACCGTGATATCCTAGAGAAATTGGAAGTCCCACTGACCCACTTGATCCGTAATGCGATTGCCCATGGGATAGAAAAACCTGAAGAGCGGCTGAAAGCCGGCAAACCCGAGGAGGGTGTTATTAGATTAAAAGCCTTTCATCGCGGGGGAATGCTGGGGATTACGATTAGTGATGATGGACATGGAATTGACATTGAATGGCTAAGAAGGGAAGTGATCAAAAAAAACCTGATCAGCAAGGAAATGGGGGGCCGGCTGGCAGATTCTGAATTAATCGATTTCCTATTCTTGCCAGGTTTTTCCACGGCTGAAGAAACGACAGAGCTTTCAGGGCGGGGAATTGGGCTAAATCTTGTAAAAAATATCGTGCATGATGTAGGGGGAGTCGTGCGCACACATATCACAAAAGGCAAAGGGGTCGTCTTCGATTTATTACTCCCTTTGACCCTATCTGTCATCCGGGCTCTTTTAACAGAAATTTCTGGGGAAGCCTATGCTTTTCCCTTAGCGAAAATTGATCAGGCTTGCCTGATTCCCCGCAGTGAAATATTATTAATTGAAAATAGGGAGTACTTTCAGCTGAACGGGCAGAATGTGGGATTGATTGCCGCCTGGGAAATATTGGAGCTTGAAGCGCCTAAAACAACGCAGGAAGATGTGCATGCCATCGTGATTAGCAATCGAAATGGCAGTTTTGGATTGGTCGTCGACCGCTTAATTGGCGAAAGGGAACTTGTCTTACAAGAGCTTAAGTTAGGGAAAATACAGGACATTGCAGCAGGCGCTCTCATGGAGGATGGCCTCCCCGTTCTTATCATCGATATGGAAGAAATCAACCAGTCGGTGCAAAACTTCCTGGCGGTGGTCAAAGGTAAAAATATTATCAAACAAGGCATGGCTGTAGAAAAAAAACATAAGAAAAGTATTCTTGTCGTTGATGATTCAATCACGGTGCGGGAAGTTGAATCACGTTTGTTAAAAAATCGAGGGTATGAAGTGAAAGCCTGCGTCAACGGATTGGAAGGATGGAAGGCTGTAAGGGCCGGCAAATTTGATTTGGTCATCACCGATCTCGATATGCCTCGCATGAATGGAATCGAACTGATCCAAACCATCAAAAATGATGTTCAATACAAGGATATTCCGATCATGATTATTTCTTACAAGGATACGGATGAAGACCGCTTTCTTGGGCTGCAGGCGGGGGCAGATTACTATTTTGTAAAAAGTTCATTTCATGATACTGCTCTATTGGCTGCCGTCGAAGATTTAATAGGGAGGCCTTGAGAGATGCACTTTTCTTATGTCTCGCCTGTTAAATTCGTGACCGTTGTGATGCTTATCGATGATCAGATGATTATTGCGGAAGCAGTCAAAAGGCTGTTGCACGGCGAACCGGACATTGAATTCCATTACTGTTCAGATCCGACTAAAGCGATAGAAGCAGCTGGTGAAATCAAGCCCACCGTCATTTTGCAAGATTTAGTGATGCCTGCGTGCGACGGCCTTCTTCTTGTCAAATATTTTAGAGCCAATCCTTTGACCAAGGAAATCCCCATCGTTGTCCTATCCACAAAAGAAGAGCCTAGAATAAAGGCAGAGGCATTTGCTTGCGGCGCCAATGACTACATTGTCAAGCTGCCCGACAAGCTGGAATTGTTGGCACGCATACGCTATCATTCGAAAGCTTATACCCTGCTGCTGC
>JAJTHR010000212.1 GCA_021298935.1 Parachlamydia sp.
CCGGTTTTTTCCAACAAGTAGTGCGTAATGATCAAACCTGTTTAATGCTCGTTCGGTAAATCACTATAGCGGCCGTTATTAACGTTAATGGAATCACAAACGCCATCATCATCATGCTAAACAGAGGTAATGAATCGTGATCTTTGGCTGCCAATATTAAATAACTGGTATAAGCAATATAATAACCTAAAAAAACCCCTCCTTCCCAACGTGAAATTTTATGACCCGTAAAAAAAACTGGAAGGCAAGCGACACAAGCAGCAATCGCCACCGGTAAATCAAAACGTAAAACAGAAGGAGCAACTGCTATCCCATCCGGTGCGATTAAACCGGCCACACCCACAATACCGAGAATATTGAAAATATTACTTCCGACAACATTTCCAACGGCAATGTCTCTTTGTCCGCGGATTGTAGCAACCACTGAGGTGGCTACTTCAGGAAGTGAAGTGCCTGCAGCAACGATAGTCATCCCAATAATAAGCTCACTGACTCCCAATGCCCTGGCTAAAATCACAGCACTATCCAATAACCAACCTGCGCCAAACACGCAAAAAATCAAACCTATTACAATTAGCCCGCATTGCTTTACAATAAATAGCGCCTTTGATCCATTTTTGCTTACAGAAAAGGCCGCTTGGTACTCTTCTGCTACGGGTTTAGCTTCTCGTCGACCCTTGACTATTGCGTAAATGGTGTAGCAAATCAGACACAACAATAAGATTAAAGCATTTAACCGGGTTATCCTACCATCAAGAGACAATGCTAGAAGCAGGAAGTGTGCCCCAATCATGATAGGGACCTCGTACCAAACTAGTTGTTGAGATATTAAAAGAGGCGCAACTAATGCACAAATCCCCAAAATGAATAAGATATTAAAATTCGTGCTGCCAATATTAGAGCCAATAACTATATCCGAATGATTTGCTAGTGCTGCACGCACACTCACCGCCATTTCAGGGGAACTTGTTCCAAACGCTACAATCGTCAAACCAATGACTAAAGGAGAAATCCCGATTGCCAACCCTAAACGCGATGCACCACGGACGAGTAATTCAGCTCCGATGACCAACCCTGTTAAACCCAGTAAAAACATAAAGACCGTCATTGATTTACTCCAATCAGTTTCTTAACTGCGATAATGAAAACACCTGTCAACAATAGGTTAAGTGCCAATGATAAAACTGCAACTGTTAAAGCAATCCCGCCTAATCCATAACTCATTGATACCACCAGTACACCGGCTCCTACCTCCCCTCTTGGAAACATAGCTATCGATAAAGCCAATCGTTCACGAATTGTTGCCTCTTTTCTATAACAAAAAAATGGGAACATTTTACCGAGATTTGAAAGTATTGTCACAAATACAACATGGGATGCTACCAAGACCCAATCAATAGTATCATGTGGTATTTGCGGCATAGACAACCCAACAAGAACCATAAAGCATGCTGCCACAATTGTGGAAACAAGCTGTTCTTCAGACTCTTCAGGCCCCTCTTGGTGCCCCTCCCGTGAATCATCAATATGGGGATTATGCCCAGTTGGTCGTGCCAACATACAGCCAAGAACAAAAGCTGGAAGGAGGACTTCAAAGTGGATGGGAACAACATCATTAATAATCTTACTTGTTAGATAAATGACTTCGCATAAACCTGTAATTAAAGCCGCATAGAACATCACCCAAGGCCAGGATAATGGTAATCTCCACAAGTGCAGATAGCGCCAAGCTAACCAAAGCAATATAAAGATCACAACCACAATAAGCCCTAATTGCCACTTCATCCCAACCATCATCATCTTAAGAGGGATCATTAACAAAATCGTATCAAGATCATCGAAAATTGCAAGGACACGTGCTTTACGAAATACCCACGTGGCAGATAATCCTGCAGCGGCAAGCATTGAGAAGAGGACGCCAGCTGATGTCGGTGATGAAAACCTCGCCAGTAAAAGAGCCTCTTTCCAAGAATTGATGTCGAGAATCCAAATAAAATAGACGGCGCAAAAAAGCCAAGGGAACGTTGCAGCAGTCCCTGCGACTAAATAGTCCCATGCATACTGTTTGGGTTTTGACTTATCTATTTCAAACTCATATCCAACGTGGATCATGATGAATGATAAGCAGAACATGGTACCCAATTTGATCCACTCTTCGCCAAATCCTCCAATAAATTGTGAGCTAATGAGTCCGAGAACTAACAATAATGAGTAGATGAGTACTTTTGTCATGGGTGAGTCTCGACAAATTTAGCATCAAAGGTTGATTCAACTTCTATCATTACCTCATTTCGGCGTAAAAAGGGTATTGTCCAAGGAGGATTGTAAAACGCTAAGACAGCCCCTCCAATTGGCCTCAGTTTTTCAGCTTCAATATAAGCGACAAGCTCCTCCGTATGCTGCTTAATATTTTCATCATCCGCGATACCTGAAAAACGATTGACGGCAAAACGTCTAGCAGGCAATGCAATCAAAATCACCTCTTTAGAATTTGGTCTTGGAAGCGTTTCAAGGCTATATTTTTTTGGCATAACGAATCTGACTTTCCACTTATCCCTATGCTGTTCCTGTATCACGGGAGCAGTCATAGCCATTTTTTCACTCTGTTCATTTGTAACTGGCGCTGTCATCTCCATTTTTATATTGGAGATATTATTTCCAAATATGTAATCCGCGAGAATTTTAAAACCTTCTCTAATCGCTTGTTTTCTTTCGCCGGAAACTTCAACCTCAGCTAAAATCATCGGGGAATAGTCGCGGATTTCGATAGTCTCTTCTGATGTAATCAGTTTGTAATCGGGCTGTTCAACATTGCTCATAATGTTACCTGCTAGTGCTGCTAAGATGATTATTCCCACCAAGATTACCATTAATATTTTCAAAGCAAGTACCTATTGATAAGTTCAAATGGGTTTGTGAGTTATGGATTGCACCATATTTTGCTCTTTTTGCGTAAGGTGAGTCTTTCATAAGAAGGATGAGTGTGCTTCAAAACTTTCCTTTACTTTATATTGCCCACTTTATTAAAAGCAATTTTAAGAGACAATGTTTTTTTAGGATTGTTCTTTGGTTAATAAAATCGCGCAGCGATTTCTAACTAAAAGAGAATATGTATAAACCTTAAACCGGAGAAAATATGAAAACATTAGATGTTATAGCTGCAATTTTATTGGTTATTGGTGGTCTTAATTGGTTTCTTGTAGGAGTTTTAGATTTCGACCTAGTTAAATTCATCTTTGGCAGCATTCCCCTTATTCAAAGGACGATTTATATTATTGTGGGTTTAGCAGCATTTTATCAAATTTTTCAATGGAAAGCCATTCAAGATCGTTGGTAAGCGTAATTCAGGATGGGTAAAGAAATTCGCAACCACAGATTTACAGCATCTAGGCCATTTGTGTATTTTGTACCGCCAAGAAAGCCATCAGATTATCTACAGGCGCTTGCCTATTACAAAAACTGTTGAGGGATTATGCAAAAGGTGTATGCAATTTTTGGAGCAACAGGTGGAATTGGTTCTGTTCTGACAAAGCGGCTTTCAGAAACCGGAGAAATCATCTACTTGTTGGGTCGAAGCGAAGAGAAGTTAGAACGATTTTCCAAAGAAGTTTCTCAACCCTATATGGTCGTAGATGCCACTGATGAAAATCTTGTTGCTCAAGCTTTAAAAAAGATTGTAGAGAAAGAAGGGCATCTTGATGGAGTTGTCTCGCTTGTAGGATCGTTTTATCTTAAGCCTCTACATCTGACAACACAAAAAGAGTTTGAGGAGGTAATGAAAGTCAATACCACCTCATCGTTTTGTATACTGAAGCACGCCCTCAGTATTATGGAAAAGGGCTCGATTGTTCTCTCATCCTCGACTGCTGGACTTATAGGGCTTACCAATCACGAGGCGATTGCTGCTGCAAAAGCAGCTGTAATTGGTCTGATGCGCTCTGCGGCGGCTTCTTATGCAACCAAAGGCATCCGTATCAATGCCGTGGCTCCGGGACTCACCAGAACACCGCTGACTCAAGCAATTACGAATAATGAAATAGCTCTTAAAGCATCTACGGCCTTTCATCCGCTTGGACGTATCGGAGAGCCAGAAGACGTAGCTGCTGCCATTTTGTGGCTATTGTCTGACGAAAGCGCTTTTGTCACAGCAGATGTGATCGCTGTTGATGGAGGACTTTCATCGATCAAACTCCGGCCAAGCGCTTGATCATCCGTTAAGATTAATTAATGAGCTTAAAAAATTTATATAGATAAAAATGATCTTTTTTTCCTTTTTTATAATCATGATTTCCATGATCCTTATCGATGGGCTATGGCTAGCACTTATGCTTAATCGTTTATACGTTCCCAATATCGGTCATCTCTTCAATGACGTAATAGCAATTTGGCCAGCTATAATCTTCTATATTCTTTATGGAATTGGTCTTAATGTATTTGTTGTCTTACCTGCCTTGAAAAATAATACAGGATACCTCGAGCTGTTATTCCTTGGGTTGCTTTTTGGAATGGTCACTTATGGAACCTATGATTTGACTAATCAAGTGACGCTTAAAAATTGGCCTTGGATAGTGACGGTTATAGATATTGCCTGGGGGGGTTGCTTAGCTGGGGCAGTAAGTTTGATTTCGACCTTTGTGACTCGCTATTTTTGGTAAACTCTTTCCACTATTATCCAAAGTATTTTAGCAGCCTTCGACTTAAATAACGCAGATTAATTCTCAATAGGATTATCTCCTAAGAGATTTTTGTAAAAAAATATTTGACTAATTTAGGTGAAAACAGACATAAGTAAGACTGCTTTATCTAGGGAACTAATTTTTTTGAATCTTAACAAAGGATTGTTTATATGATGGATCTTTCACCTGGAGAGTTTGGGCTGGTATATAATGTATTCTCCTTTGTGATCGCTGCGATGGGAGCTGCCTTTTTTTTCTTTATTTTATCGAGGGACCTTGTTTCAAAAAAATATCGTCTAGCCATTTACGTGTCTGCAATTGTGACATTGGTTGCTTGTTACCATTACTTTAGAATTTTCAATAGCTGGGAGGGTGCCTACGTTTTACAGAATGGTTTTTATAAGCCATCAAGTGCTCCCTTTAATGATGCCTACCGCTACGTTGATTGGCTATTAACAGTTCCTCTGCTGATGGTTGAATTGATTGCTGTTTTAAGCCTTCCTTGGGATAGAGCTAAAATTTTATTTACCAAATTAGCGGGGGCTGCATTTGCCATGATTCTCCTTGGATACCCTGGAGAGATCTCCCATGATTCAGCGACAAGGATGATTTTTTTTACATTAAGCATGATTCCCTTCATTTATATCATGTACGTCCTTTATTTCCGCCTAGGAGATTCTATTGCCGATCAGCCACAATCGGTAAAATCTTCTGTGAGTTTTTTAAGAAACCTAACACTTGTCGCATGGAGTTTCTATCCAATTGCTTATCTGCTTCAGCAATTTCTGGGTTCTTCAACAGGAATTGTGGCAGTGCAAGTCGGCTATAGTATTGCTGACTTTGCAGCTAAGTGTGGCTATGGGCTTATTATTTACTGGATTGCTAGAATCAAGACAGAAAATGATGGTCAAGCAGTCATAAATTAATACTTAACCCTCTCTTAAAACCCGGCAAGAATGCCGGGTTTTTCTATC
>JAJTHR010000214.1 GCA_021298935.1 Parachlamydia sp.
AAATTAGCCAAGGAGCTTGCGAGGCCATCGACCGGCCGAACGCTTTATATTCTGGACGAGCCGACAACAGGCCTGCATTTCCATGATATTAAGCATTTGCTGGAAGTGCTTCAGGCGCTTGTTCAAAAAGGAAATACCGTCCTTGTAATCGAGCATAATATGGACGTTGTCAAAGCGGCCGACTGGATCATTGACATAGGTCCTGAAGGTGGCGCAGGCGGGGGAGAAATCATTGCTGAAGGAACTCCTGAAGAAATATCCAGGCTTGATACCCCGACAGGCAAAGCTGTTTCCCATGCCCTTCATCCCATGACAAAACAAAAAATTGCCGAATTGAGCGCTAACAAAAAAAGCAAAAAAAAACAGCCGCCTAAAACAATCAAAGAAATTACCGTCATCGGAGCCGAACAGAATAACTTAAAACAAGTCTTTGCTGAAATTCCAAGGGATAAAATTACCATTTGCACAGGCCCTTCAGGATCCGGGAAGTCATCGCTTGCTTTTGATACCATTTATGCAGAGGGACAAAGGCGCTACATTGAATCGCTCTCCCCTTATGCACGCCAATTCGTCAAGCAAATGCCTAAACCAAAAGTAGCTCAGGTGTCGGGCCTGTCACCAGCCATTGCCATTGAACAAAAGGCCCATGCAGGGAATCCCCGTAGTACTGTTGGAACAATGACCGAAACATATGACTACCTGCGTGTTTTATTCGCACGGCTGGGCATCGCCCATTGTCCTGAAACCGGAGAAGTCATTAAGGCGATCAGCAAAGAACATGTGGTGGAACGCATCCTCAATGACTTTAGTAATCACAAGCTTTATATTTTAGCCCCTATTGAACCCAATAAAAATGAAAAATTCGAAGACCTGGCTGTCCGTTTTAAACGACAGGGTTTTTTGCGCCTGCGTCTTAACAAAGAATTTTATAACTTGGATGAGCAAGAGCCGGCTCAAATTCCTTTTGATCGCAAGAGGCGAAACGAATTATTTTTAGTGATTGATCGCCTAAAAGCCGATCCAACGGCAAGAATGCGCCTTTATGAGGCCGTTGAAAATGCTTCCAATTGGGGTGGAGGCAAGCTTGTAGTCCTTAAAGATGATGTTGAAATATTATTCAACCTGGCCTTTTCTGTGGAAAGCACAGGAAAATCTTACCCTGAAATTACGCCTCATAGCTTTGCCTTTAACACGGCAGAAGGGATGTGCATGGATTGCTTAGGGCTCGGAATTCAATACGGAGCCAATTTAGCCCACCATGCCGATATCCTTTCTCATTCGGTTTTAGGGCTGGCCCGCTTTTTTTGGCAGGATGCTTTTAGCAAAGGGGCATTTACCTTCCTGGAAAAAATTCTCACAGAGGAGGGCATCCCTTCCAGAACTCCTTTAAGGGAACTTACCTCCGAACAAATCCAGTTCATTTTGCAGGGAAGCGGAGATGAAAAGTGGGTGCAGGCAGGTAAGGGATTAACGATGCGCTGGATCGGCATTAACAATATTCTGGCGAAAGCCGGGAAAAGCGCCTTAGGACCAAAAAAAGAGGCCATCCTCCCCATTCTTCAAGAACAGGACTGCCTCTCTTGTCAAGGAGCGCGCATCAATCCCCTCGCGCGGCATGTGACAATAAACAACCAGTCGATTGATGACATCTGCCGTCAACCAATTGAACGCACCTTGCAATTTATCCAAGATCTTCAACTCTCCGCCCAAGATAAAAAGTTATTGGAAGAGGTTCATGAGCAACTTGTCAACCGCTTAAGTTTTCTTTGCGATGTCGGCCTTCATTACCTATCCCTAGATCGACGGGCCCCGACTCTAAGCGGAGGAGAGGCGCAGCGGATCCGACTGGCGCGTCAGTTGGGAAGCGGCCTGACAGGCGTCCTTTATGTCCTGGATGAGCCTACAATTGGACTTCATCCACATGACAATGCACGCCTTAATGCGGCGCTTAAAAAATTAAAGGACCTAGGCAACACCCTTTTGCTCGTGGAGCATGACCCATTAACCATTCAGGAAGCCGATTACCTGCTCGATTTCGGTCCTCAATCGGGTAAAGATGGGGGTCATATTCTGGCAAGAGGCACCTATAAGCAAATACTGCGTAATCCTCAATCTCTAACAGGCGCCTACCTTTCAGGTAAAAAAACGATTCCCGTACCGCTCAAAAGACGTTCCATGGATAAAGGCTGCTTGCAAATCAGGAACGGGCAAAAAAACAATTTGAAGCAAATAAGCTGCAGTTTCCCCGTAGGGGCTTTGACCTGCCTGACAGGGGTTTCCGGTTCCGGAAAGTCGACAATTCTTAATGACATCCTTATCCCTGCGCTGGACAAAAGGGCTGCAGGTGACACTATCGAATTAGACGGAGCCACAGTGGAAGGCCTCTCCCATTTTGATAAAGTGATTTACATCGATCAAAATCCGATCGGCCACACCGTCCGCTCGGACGTGGGAACCTATGTCGATGCCTTATCGCGAATCAGGGACTTTTATGCTTCCCTGCCTATCTCAAAAGCCAAAGGGCTGCAACCTAAGCATTTCAGCTACAACCATAAAAGAGGCATGTGTACAGGCTGCTATGGACTTGGATATAAGAAAGTTGAAATGCATTTTCTTCCAGCCGTCAAAGTGGGTTGCGAGGACTGTAAAGGGATGCGTCTGAATCCTTTGAGCCTTGAAGCCTCCTATGATGGGAAAAACTTTGGCCAAACACTTGAATTGACCGTGGATGAAGCTAAAGAAGTGTTCCAAAACCATCCGCGGACTGTTCGAATCCTTGACACATTGATTTCTGTGGGGCTCGGCTATTTAAAGCTTGGTCAGGAAACAGCCAGTTTGTCGGGCGGCGAGGCACAGCGTTTAAAGCTAAGCCGCGAACTTGCCAAGCGCTCAACAGGGCGTACCCTTTACTTGCTGGACGAACCGACGACCGGCTTGCATAGCGATGACATTGCAAAGCTATTAAAAGTTTTACATAAGCTTGTCGATAAGGGGAATACAATGATCATGATTGAGCATCATCTTGACATGATAAAAAATGCCGATTTTATTATCGATTTAGGTCCCGAAGCCGGGGAAAAGGGGGGCCATATCGTAGGGATCGGCCGTCCGGAAGAGCTTGTTCTTCTTCCCTCCTCAAAAACCGGGGAATACCTAAAAGGCGTGGTTTATCTTTTCTAAACGAGTTTTCAGCCAATTTTATGGAAAATTAAGCATCTCTCTTCGCATAAACTGATCAAACAAAGGGACTGTAAAAGCTACGTACCCGTAAGATGGGCTGTAAATCATCCCTTTTTTCATAAGATTGGCTCTTGTAGTGCTCAAAGTTGATACTTTTACACGACACTTATCAGCAATGTCACCAGCCTTATAAGGCCCTTCCCCTAAATCTGCCATCGTTCTTAAAAAAATTCTTTCTCCGGGAGTTAAACGATCAAATCTAACACGAAAGAAATTATTATCGAGTTGCTCAATCACCTCTTTTGTAGCCAACTCTACAGTAAGATAATTAATTGGATTAGATAGAGCTTTATTCCATGTCTTATATCCCCATTCTTGAAGAAAATAAGGATATCCATGTGTCATTTCATATATTTTTTCTAGAGCCTTGTCTTCAAACTCTACACCTGCAATACGTGCCGGATCTCGTAATGCTTTATATGCATCCTCTTTTGAAAGCTTGCCAATATTGGGGAAATTAAATAATCGTTCTGCATAAGATTTAGACTCTCCAGCCAAACCTGGGAGTACCGGAAGTCCCGCACCAATCAACAAAACAGGAAGTTGTCTTTGTTGAAGTTTATGCATCGCCATAATCAATGCCCCAAGCTCTTTTTTTGAAAGATATTGAATTTCATCTATCAATATAGAGATAGCCCAACCACTGTCTAAAGCAGCTTCTCCAACAGCAACCAAGAGTTGTGGTAAATCAATTTCGATATCCCCACTATCAGCAGATCCCAGTTCGGGTTCAATGTCTAAACCAATTGAAATGTCACCGTAAGACATTTTTAGAGAGCCTATAAAACCACGCAGTACAGAAAGTGCCCTTCTAGCCTTATCCCCCACGCCTGCCATTCGATTTAAGCTGTACAGTAAAGTACGAAGATAAGGTGCTAGTAATGCCCCGAGTGATTTATTTTCATGGGCTTCTATATAAATAGTTTTATATCCTGATTTTTCGGCTTTTTTTTGGATTTCAATAAGTAAAACTGTTTTCCCTACCCCTCGCAAACCAATCATTAATAAACTTTTTTCAGGTCTATTATTTTTAATACGACCTAAAAGAATTTCAGCCAGCTGAAGTACAGCATCTCTACCAACCAATTCAGGAGGAGGAGCTCCAGCACCTGGAGAATAAGGATTTTTAAGTGGGTCCATGATACTTAACTCTCAGTTATCTTAAGTTATATACAGTTATAGCAAAAATCCACTATAACTGTATATAACTAACTATAAGTTGAGTTAGCTAAAGGATTTAGCCTATTTTCTTTTGTATTTTTTAGGTGAAGGGGAATCCAATGGGAATGGAGCTGGTTTTTTGCTAGCCGCCGCGGTTTCGACTACACGCCGAGTTTGACTCTTAATTTCTACTTTTATAATGTCTTCCTGAACGACTCGTTTTTTCAAATCATTCTGCTTGATTTCCTGCTGTCTTTGCTCATCCTTGATATCCAATTCTTTGTTAACGCGCTCTTGTTCGCGACGCACCTCTTCCATTTTTTTTAAAAAAGCTTTTTTGATCTTATTAGGGATATTTTGCATGTGCAAAATCAAATAATCCATGAGGGCTGCGCTTAGCAGGTTAGCGCGCGCTAAATTATCTTTGACAGCACGGGTATCATTTTCACGGCGAGCTCTTGCTCTCTCTTCTTCTTTCTCATCTTCAATTTCCTCTTCAGGATTTAATCGCACAAAATCTTCAAAGGTTTCAACGATGGCGTTTAAACGGTCCGTTTCCTGGTCAGAGAGAGCCTTAACGGCCACTTTCTTGCCATTCACAGTCAGATCATGCTGTGATTGCAGATTTTCAGCAAAATGAGGACTTGTAAAAGCAAAAACAACATCCCCTCTTTCGACGACAGCTACAAAACGTTGGTCCTTTGACCAGCTATTTAATTTTCTTAATTTTTGTTCGAGCGTCAACTGGGTTAAATCCATTTTTTTCAAAGTGGGTTTTTTCTTTGAAGCAATGAATAAATTGACCTCGCCACTAAAACCCGACGCCGTCATGATTTGATCTAGGTTAATCATCTAATTGTCCCTATGTTAGATCTTTTTTAAAAAGAATAAGCTTATATGATAAACTGTTAAACAACAATACCTACTGCGTTATTAATCAAATATTATTATAACCTTATTTTAACAAATTCAGAAATTTTCTTTTCTTAAATTTTTTTTTGCCTATGATAAATCATTTAATGCAGGGGAGGATATGAAATTTTTTAAACACACCTGGATGCTTTAAAGGTTTATGCCTCATTTATTTTCATGCATTTATTGCCAAAAAGACTGCCAGCTAGAAAGTCCCGCCTTTTTTCTTTTTTGCCCTTATTGCGGTAAAGAACAGCAATTTTCAAAAGAAAAAGGAAAGAGTGACGATCAGAACCAAGATTACCAGATCATTAAAACGATCGGAAAAGGAGGTATGGGCGAAGTTTTTTTGGCCTACGACCCCCTCTGCAGCAGACAAATTGCAATAAAAAAAATCCGCTCTGATTTGCTTGGGCACCCTCATATCCGCCACCGCTTTCTGAAAGAAGCTTACATGACCTGCCAGCTCACCCACCCTGCAATCATGCCCATTTACACTATTCAGGAAAAAAACGATTCAGCCTACTACACAATGCCTTTTGTTGAAGGTGAGACTCTCAAACAAATCATCCGTAAGACAAGGATCCAGGAAAAAAAAGGGGAAAAATTAAACCATTTAGGCGCTTCCATCCACGCTCTCATGCGTATTTTTATGACCATTTGCCAAGGAGTGGCTTACGCTCACTCTAAAAATGTCCTGCATCGGGATATTAAGCCTGAAAATATTATCGTTGGAAAATATGGAGAGGTGCTGATCCTGGATTGGGGGCTTGCCAAATTCATTGACGGACGTGAGAGCGAGGACGAATTCAACGACCCTTCCATCCAACATAAAGCCAAAAACATCACCCGGCTGGGTAAAGTCGTGGGAACAATCTCCTACATGGCGCCAGAAAGGGCTCTTGGAATGCCGGCCACTGTCCAAACAGACATTTATGCCCTTGGGGTGATTCTATATCAATTATTAACCCTCCAGGTTCCCTTCAAGAGAGAATCCCTCGATTCTTACAAAAAAAATATGCACCTTGAGGAATGGCGCGATCCGGTTATTGCAGCCCCCTATCGCGATGTCCCCCGCTTGCTTGCCCAGTATACCCAAAAATGCATGGCAACAACACCTCAAGGGCGCTACCAAACTGTCAATGAATTAATAATGGATATCGAAGGCTATTTGGAAGGACGTTCCGAATGGTTCCCTGCAGGCGAATTAACGATCGAAAAAAAAGAAGACTGGGAATTTCAGGAAAATGTCCTAATGGCAGGGCACATGGCTGTTTCCTCTTTGAGCGAAGAAGCCGATTGGGTTAGCCTAATGGTATCCAAGCTATCTTTAAGCGGAAATACTAAAATAGAAGCCGAGGTTGCGCTTGGAGAAAAAGGAAACGGCATCGGTTTCTTGCTCAGTATCCCGGAAGCCGGCGAAAGGACCCATATCGATGAGGGGTATTGCCTCTGGCTTGGTTCAGATGATAACCGTTCGACAAAACTTTTTAAATCGCATGTGGAAGTGCTGCAGGCTCCGGATATTTTCTTAAAAAGGCAAGAGTGGTACCGGGTCAGGATTGAAAAAATCGACAAGTCGATACACGTTTATTTGAATGATCTCCTGCAATTTTCCTACATTGCCCATATCCCCTTGATTGGCACCCATATCGGGGTTCTTTCAAGAGATGCCGATTTTATGCTTAAGCCAATTCAAATCTATGTAGGAAGTTTAAATTTGACGGTCAATTGCCTGGCAATTCCGGACGCCTTTTTAGCCAATCAGAATTTTGCGCAAGCCTTAAGCGAATACCGCCGCATTGCCTATTCGTTCCCTGATCGTGTGGAAGGACGCGAAGCCCTATTCCGAGCCGGATTAACTCTTCTGGAGCAGGCTGAAAAAGGAGAAGAGCGGGCAGCGCTTGTCGAAGAGGCTTTCAATGAATTCCAACAATTGCACGGCACACCGGGAGCGCCCCTTGAATACCTAGGAAAGGCTTTGACATATCAATTCCTCCATGAAACCGAAGAAGAGATCAAGTGCTTCGAGCTCGCTTATCGCCGCTATCCCAGGCACCCTTTGCTTCCCATGCTGCATGAACAAATGATCTCCCGGCTGCATGAAGTGTCGCGCAGAACACGCAGCGCCAGCTATCAATTCAGCCTTCTGACAGTCCGCCACCTTCCCCCTTCAGTCATTGACGCCCATACAAAACGTTTATTTTTCAGTTTACAAAAGCACTGGGAGCCGCTTCCTTTCATTAAAAATAAATTAAACGGTAGCATAGAGATTGATTTTGCCATTCCCCTTGCCTTTTGGCTCGGTAAACCCTATGTCTTAGAAGAAATTATTGATGAATTGTTTCGCAAGCAATCCTTTTTTTCCGATGAAATGAATAATGCCTTATTCAGCCTTGCCGCTCTCGGCTCTGCTGATTTTGCCAATGAGAAGTTAAAAACCATGCAAGCTTCCTCTGCCATTTCCTCCAATAGCCATTTTACCTGGTTGGATGCCATTGCAGCTTGCTCTAATCACTCGATTCTCGCCGTTCTCGATGGTTTTTTTCCTACCCTCCTTGAAAGATTGAACTTTTATCAGCAGCAAGCGCTGCTCTATCTGCTCGATCAAGCGATCGATCGGCGCGAGCATCGCACAGTCAGCTATTTTTTAAAGAAAATTGGCCATAAAAATCCCTCTGCTGAATTTAAGCTGCAAATTCACATTAGACGAATTTGGGACTGCCTCCTGCAAAACAAATGGGAAAAGGCAGGCGAGCTGCTGCATAAATTCCCAGTGGAGATCCTACATACCGACTCGACGATCATCCATTTCCTCTATGGCTGCTATTTACGAGCTACAGAGGAAAAAAACATAGCAGACATCCAGTTCAATGGCTTGCTTCCTGTCAATACACCCCGCAGCTGGACCCTTGCCAGCCATGAATTAATCGGTACTCTGCCGCCCTCATGGCATTCAAAAGCTTTTTTATGGGAAAAAAGACAACTTTACCGGCAATTGGTATTGTACTACCATTGTGCAGGAAAAATAGGACCTATGCAAGAAAACGAGGAGCTTTACCATCAGCAATTCATCCATATCGAAACATAACCAAAAGCATGCACGCCCGCTTGTTGAGAAAAGCCGGGTGCTTTTAGAAGAAGCATTTTTTAAATTGCACCAGGACGACTTACGACTGGCGAGCGGCGCTTCATACCAGTACTATACTCTAACGACCTTTCCGTTCGCTGTCGTCATTTTAGCCACAACAGCTGACGGGGAATACATATTAAACCGGGAGTACCGCCATCCGACAGGCGAATTTTTATTGAGTTGTCCGGGAGGTTATCTTGAAGGCGATGAAGATCCGGTCGTGGCGGCAAAAAGGGAACTGAGGGAAGAAACGGGCTATGAAGCCAAAACATTTACCATCATCGGAAGCGCCTATCCTTATGCTGGTATGAGCTCGCAAAAAACCATTTATGTGCGGGCTAAAGAGGCCTTTAAAGCAGGCGATCCACAGCTGGATATCTGTGAGGTGATTGAGCCGGTTCTTCTATCCGAGCAACAATTAAGAGAGGCAATTCGTCATTATCCGCTCGATGGCACACTCTGCACGGCATTTTTTTTAGACAGTTTTAATTTATCTTAATTTTTCTTTTATATCCTTTCTTTATTATTTAAATAAAAAAGGAATAAAATGAACATGGATAATTTAAATCATTATATTGAAAAAAAATGGACCGAATTTGAGCCAACCTGGAATTATTATACACAAGACCGGGCTGTCTTTCATGGACTTCCCTTATCTTCAATCTCCTGCATTGCCTGTGCGATTTTATTTAATCAACCAGGCCTCATTGCTGCCGGCTTGTTTGGAGCGGCCCACTGCGCAGTCTACACCCCCTTCATTGAATATTCGAGATTGGATGAGGAGATAGGGTCTCAAAAGCAGGCCCTCCTATTTACTGTCAGCTATTTTGTCAGTAAAGCATTGCTTCAGACGTTCTGCAAAATACCTTTAAGCCACTCTGCAGCCTTGCCGCTTGCTTTCGCTGCAATCGGCGGTCAAATGTTCCGCTATTACACCCGTTCATCCGATCTGGACGAAGCCTTCTAAATTCGTTTGGCGTCCGCACATGACAAGAGCAACCGTGGGGAATTCCGCACTCTTATGCGGAAGGGACTGAAAATAGGAAGCATATTTTTCGATGGGCTCCCCCTCAACCGGGGGGCGCAAGCTTAAAAAAATCATCGAAGCATGCAAGGAGTTTTTTCGGACCAACTCAATGTTAAAATGTGAGGCCAGATGAACTTTAGTGCCAATTTTGAGTCGATTCTTTTCCACAAGCTCTTCAAAGACATCGAGCATTTTGAGACGTTGGGCTTCATTAGGAGCCACTCCAACCAGGTAAATCGCCGATTTCCTTCCGCCCGATTGTTTTCTTAGCATGTAAGCCAAAACAAGCATTAATTCGGTATTACGCGGATTTTCTTCATACCACCATACGTGAACCTCTTCTTTCGCTCCAGCCTTTGGAAGCGTTGCTGCCAAACCTTTTTGCGGCTCATCATTGATGACAACCACGTTGCGCCCTCTTTCATGCGCCAGAAGAATGGTTTCCAAGTAGTCTGGCAGATTAGCCACATTCGAAATTCCTCCACATACAATCGTATTAGGAGTCAAGGGCCCAAGTCCATAATGCAAAATGATCCTTTGCATCTCTTGTAAAATATTTCCGGTTTCATGCACACACACAAAAGCTTCAATACGGTGTTTCTTAAATAAGGCCTTCATGCTTTTTTTCAGGGCATGCACCTTGTTAAAACCCTCTTCCTTGGGCAGCATTGAGGCGACAGTTAAAAACCCTTTCGTTTGTGTAATGGCAGCCGTAAATTTTAAGAGATCGTTTGAAATTTCGCAGGGTTTTCCTGTGAAGACAAGAAAATTGGGCCTCCAGGATCTGGAAGTGGCTCCTTGCCACGCCAAACGGTAGAGGGCAAACCTGGAAAAGAACAGCAAGATGCCGTAACGAATATCTTCCCAAGAGGCATCCATTTTTTTGCGGCTGAAAAACCAATAAATTGACGCAATACCCGTCAAAGCGATGATGGCAGCTCCTGCATTAATCATCAGCATCGCTAACAGGCAAAGGGCAGCTCCTAGAAAAGAGATCGACCAATGGACTGGAAAAGTGGGGCGCCAGCTCGGGTTACCCATTAAATCTTCCAAACCTGTCGCCAGATTTAAGATGCCATAAGAGATTAAGCAAATCATGGCCAAGACCGGGGCAATCACATTAATGCTGCCAAGTGTAATTCCAAAAAACGCGATCACAAGGGTGAGCAAAGAGGCAATGCGCGGCTCCCTCGTCGGTCCAAATTCTTTACCAAGGAAAGAGGGGACAATTCCATCTTCCGCCAATGCTTGCAATGTGCGCGGCGCCCCAAGCATAGCTCCAATAGCACTGGAAAGAGTCGCTCCCCAGATACCTAGAATAATCAAGGATTCGTACTTGGCGATGTGCTGGATAATCAGCTTATCTTCAATCAAAAGCGTCTGTGGCACAGTGCTCCAAAGAAAGAAAGCAATCGCCATATAGGAAACATAAGCAGTCAAAACAGCAGTCAAAACACCTACCGGAAGCGATCTGCTGGGATTTTTTAAATCCCCGGACATCGATAAGCTGGATTCAAGGCCTGTCATTGCTGGAAAAAAGAGAGCGAATAAACCCCAAAAAGAGAGGGGTGAAGCGGGAACCTCTGTTATCACCTCTGAAACAACGTTTCCTCCACTAAATAAGGAGTAAAGAGAAGCCCCGATGATACCAAAAAGAAAAATTTGAATTTTTAAAACGAAATTCGTCGAAAAATAGCTTAGGACGGCTAAACCTGCCAAAGTTGCCAGTCCGATGGCCTGAACTGAGAATTGAGGAAATAAGCCATGAAATGATTCTGCGAAACCGATCGTGCAAAAAGCCGTGCTAATGCTTTGCTTTAAATAAAGGGAAAGGCCCACGGCGCTCCCCATTTCAATGCCAAGCGCTCGGGAAACCATATAATAGGTTCCTCCCTTCCCCACTTTAATGTTTGTTGCAGCGGCCGATAAAGATAAAATAGTGAGTAAAATAATGAATGTGACAAGGGAAATGATGAGCAAGGAAGTATAAAGGCCTGCATTTCCCACAATCCAGCCTAAACGCAAAAATACCACGACACCAAATAGCATAAGAAAACTCGGCATGTAAGCTCCCATAAAAGTGCCGAATTTTTTCTTTTCTCCTACAGGCTGAGTTTCAACTAAAATGGAATCCAAAGTGAGGGTGTTTTGCAAAGTATTTCTCCGATTTAATAGCAGTCGAATTACAGTATAAGTAAAATGCGATAATAGATAAAGAAAACCTCACTTAAGTTTTATCTAATACCATTTCCCAAAAATAAAACCATAAAGTTGACTTGTGATCACCTTCATCTTTAAAAGATCTTTTCGAAGTTGATATCTTTGAATATCAACAAGGAGAGATCTTTTAAAGATGAAGGTGATCACAAGTCAAATTTATGATTTTAATTTCGGTAAATGGTATAGTAGCATTGAAAAATTAGCCCCCAAGCATTCCATGTTGAAAATGGCCTGCATTCGAGCGGAGAAAGTGATACTGGTAAAAGGTGAATGCAGCTAAACCAATTTGCGTAAAGGCATAAAGGCTGGCCGCTGCAACCCCCACTCCGGCCATTGCAATAGCAGGAGCTCCAGAAGCGGCTACAAGAGCCCCTGCAGCTCCAAATAGGGGCAAAGCGCATGAAGAAACTAACTTAGCAAGATGCTTCCAAAATTGTTGATTTTGCACTTGTCTAATTTCCTTTTTGGCTAAAGGATTGGGGCAAATCAGATAAAGACGTTCAGAATTTTCCATCGCGATTCTAAATTTGAAAGTCGATTTGAATAATGGAATGTGTTTTACCCATGAAGGGATGGATTTAAAAAAAGAACGGCTAAGGGGCTCTGTGTCAACTAGTGCCACTTTACCATCTTGGGTATATTGAATATTCTGCCCCCTTACATCTTCCAACCGGCCCTCAAAGCACAAAGTCGCTATCCCCTTCGCTTGGGCAGGCGACAAATGTTTTTGTACTTTGTCATGTTCCATAATGCTTGGACTTTTAACAATGTGTGTTTCATCCAAATCGACTTTCTCGGCAGCAACCACCCATTGGTCATTCGTTTGATAGAGCCATTTACGAGGAACTACAATATCAGCGATTCCATTTTTTGCAATTACCTCTTGCAGACGTGAAGCCCGCCGTACACGATAGATATGGGCATCTGGTGCTGCAAATTCCAGGTCTTCTCTTTCTTTCTTAAAAATCCAATTGTTCAAAGCAGGATGAGAAACAACATGTCCTTTGTCATCTAATTCATTAAAACCCTTGTCTGCAGAAAAAACAGGCCCAATGTTATTAAATACCGAGTCTAGCTGCGTTTTTACATCCGGCAAATTAGTATTACTTATTATATATGGATTAAATTTAACTGCTAAATCGTTCATTAAACCTCCAAATTATTATAACGAAATGATAAAACTTAGTTTTATTAATGTAAGGTAAATTTTATTAAAATTAAGCTTAATAAATAATATGGGACTTTTCCAAATATCATTTTACTGCTAAACTTTTCCGACAAATTCAAATAAACGGGGCCCATGAACGATCTTCTTTCCAAAACTTATGATTCAAAAAAAACTGACTCAAAATGGGTCCAATTCTGGGATAAAAGCGGCTTTTTTACAGCTGACCCCCATTCTGAAAAGCCTTCTTATTGCATTGTCATTCCGCCCCCAAATGTAACGGGTGTTTTGCATATGGGACATGCTCTTGTTAATACCCTGCAAGATACATTAATCCGCTGGAAAAGGATGCAGGGTTTTGAAGCCCTCTGGGTTCCGGGCACCGACCATGCAGGCATTGCCAC
>JAJTHR010000262.1 GCA_021298935.1 Parachlamydia sp.
AATGAAAACAGCTAAGTGGTCGGTTCTAAATGATTGTGGGTGGCTGGTTCTTCATGATTGTTTGATTGGCGGTTAAACGAAATCGTCAAATGGCTGATTCTGACTGATCGTCAGGTGGCCGATTCTCAGTGATTTTTACCATTTCCAATTAATGAAATATGGGCGTGCGTGGAGAAGCCTGGCTATGATCTTAAATACATTTCTGAGAACTTTAATTATCCATACGAAGAGGTCGTTCAATGGTACTACGTTCACCTTGTCTTAGCGGCGTGCTGGCAAGTTGAGGATAATCTTGATCCAAGCTTGTTTTTAGATTTAGCTCAATCTGTCAGGTCTATGATTAAAGATTAGGCGTTAAGTTGTTTTAAATAGCAGCTATCTTGTTTGTTAAAATTGAAGGAAATAATACAGCCTTATCTTGTTCAAAATCTTCGATAGGAATCCATTCCACCCAGTGACTACTTCCTTTATGTTCGTGAATCTGGAAACGATTCTTGCCATATATTGCCTGATCTTGAAGCCTAATAGGGAAAGCAAAAATAATCTCATGACCTTTAACTCCATGATGCTCGAAAATGTTTTCGCATATGATGGGGTCGTTTGTGATCGAGACATCGCACCTAAGCTCTTCTTGCATTTCACGTTTAAGGGCTTCTTGAGCAGTTTCACCAAATTCAATCCCTCCTCCGATAGGACACCACCCTTTTAAAACTCCATCATCATTAAGTACCTCACAAACAAGCAATCGATTTTCGTGTTTTGCAAGGCCAATTACCTTACCTCGAATGGTGTTATTGGGTCTCCACGCTTTATTTGTTGGCAAATTTGCGATTGCATGACGAGCAAACGGAGTGAGCTCTTCATGAGTAATATTATTTAGCGAAGTCCAGCGATTTTCTTCTTCAGGTATAACATTCGATTGTTTTACCCAGTTGACTACTCGATAAATCAATCCAACTTGATGAAAACCGTAAGATTGGCCATTTTTACTATATTCGCCAGTGGCTGTGGCAATGTTTAAAAATTCTACTCCACGAATTACTAGAGAAGATTCTTCTAATAATTCTCGTCTTAGAGTTTCCTCTGGAGTTTCACCAAATTCAATGGCCCCACCAGGAAGCCCCCATAAGCCCTGATAAGGCCCTGACTTCTTTTGAGTTAGGAGGATTTGAGAATCTTGCAAAACAACCCCATAGGCCCCATGTCTGATGATTTTGTCTTGAATAGGTAGACCCGATTTCATAATTAATTCCTGATACATTCGTACAAAATCACCGGATCTGCATCGCCTGCTTTAATTTTAACGTGAGGCTCTGCTTGCCACTTACCGATGACTTTTAAGTTGTGCTGTTCTAGTAATTTTTCGATCTCTGCTGGCTCATAATGTCTTACATGATAATCTTCTACTTCTGTTCGCGAGATCATATTGTCTTCCCACAACTCATAACGAAAAAGACCCGTTTCTACTTGTGTAGTGAGATCGAATCGTGAAAGTATGTTTATGACAATTTTCGATCCATCGGGCTTGGTAACCCATCTTCCTCTCCACACGTCTTGAGGTTCGCGAATTGCTTTCAAAGTTTCAATTTCAACAACGAATTTCCCGCCAGGCTTTAAGCTATCTGCAATAAATGTAAGAGCTAAGTTAACCTGTTCCGAAGTTATCAAATGGCCAAACGATCCGCTTGGAATAAAAATTAAATTATAAAGCTCAATTGGAGAAAATGTTTCAAAAGTTGCTTCTTGCAAGTTAGGAATTAATCCTCGTTCTTCGCACTTCCTGCGGCACACTTCAAGCATATAGGGCGAATAGTCAAAACCTGTAACAGCATATCCATGTTCAAGAAGAGGAATGAGAAAACGGCCCGTTCCACACATAGGTTCAAGAATTGGGCCATTAGCCTCTTTTGCATAATGCAAATAGCATTCAAGTGCATCTTTTGGAGCTGAGGGCTTATCCAACTCGTAGTATTCGGTACAAAGTGCTCTGTAGGGAACCGACTCTTTATTCATATCATTTCTTCTCTCTAAAATTCATTTTTACCCTTTAAGTTCTTACCTAAATATTTACCCCTAAAACACTCGTAAAAAATATCCTTAAATCTCCAATCACCTTTTCTAAAGAGATAGGTTCATGTGAAATATCCCTTAAAAAGGCGTTCCATTTATCTTTTTTGATTTGATTGTCATAGAAAGATTCTAAGAAGGCAATGGGAGGAGCCTCAGCAGAGGTGCCACGATTTTTGAGAACTTGTTGAATGATTCCTTGCAGCTCTTGACGATCAAAATCGAATTGCTGGATCAACAACCATATGTCATAAAAGTCTTTCATGCGCGTATTAGCAAATCCTAAACGAATGATAGATTCAAACTTTTCAGCTATGGATGTTTGAGGCGTATAGCCTTTAAGTTCGGGTGCAGGAAAATCTAAAAGCGTCGGATACTTTACCTTTGCAGGATGAGGAAGAATCGTATCACTAAAGCCAAAGTCTATTCGCATGGGAAGCTTTGCAGTAAATAAATGTGCTGAAAACGCTGCACTGATTCCATGATACTCAGCTTCTAATTGTGCTTCCGCTAATTTTAATGTTTCTGAAGCAAATTTCAGACCATCAGGAATAACTTCTATGGCGCACACTTCATTAATAATTTTCTGTAGATTTGCTATGGAATTAGAAGTCTTAGCGAGGAGATCAATGTCCACAGTGGCTCTATGGCTCATGGGATCCCACACCATTAACATCAAACCACCCTTTAGATAAAAATTATTTTGATGTGAAGACATGCTCAGGCGGTATAAAAAGCGTTCCATCGCATAGTATTTCAAAACTTCTTGAACGGGTCTCTTTCTCTGCCTTGCGACATTCTTTAAGCGACTGTAGATCGATTCCTCAAGGTTCTTTTTGGATTTTTCCATTTCTATTGGCTCACTATTGTTTCCATGATAGGTTGAAGGATTTTTTCAACGCGATTTATCTTTGCATACTCATATAATTTATCTATTTGCGTTCCTTTGCGTTGCCAGTACATTTTTAATGCTTCAATGACAACATCCATACCAATTTTATTTCGGAACTTAATGCAATCGGCCAAAGTTTTTTCAATATTGAAAATTTTAACTGGATACCCCCCAATCAATATAGTTTCAACGCCAGCAGTATAAACCTTTTCTGAGTAATGAAAATAGCGAATAGGAGGATAATCCAATCTTGATTGTCTTGCTTTTGTTGGAATGGCGATATAAACAAAGTGGGGGATTTGGGTAGTGATCTCGTGATAGGCTAAAGCTGAGATTAAACATATGATAGCTTGAGGAATTCTCTTAGAGACAAGAACAAGATCAGGTTCCGAAAAATCGGGAACTTCAATTAACCTATAAACTCCTTTACCTAGCTGTTCTAGCAATCCTTCATCTCGCATCTGATAAAGAGTACGAGGATGGATACCCAAACGCATGGCTTCAGCTGTCCGAAGTAAGCCTTGGTTTTTCTTAAAGAGTTTTATAGCTTTCTGTTTTGCAGTCATGGATAACAACGTAGGTAAATATCATCTTTTTACTACATTATTATCCATAAAGAGCTTTTGGTCAATCGAAATTCCTCTCTGTCTCTCATGCGGCAAGGTCCATTACGCAAATATTACGCACTCGGCAGGAAAAGAGTAGAACAAAATTACGCAGACCAGCACAATCAGTCCTTACTCAAACCATTGAATGTAGTGTGCCTATGTATTCTCATTTATGCTGGTTTGTGGAAGGTCAGGCGACTCATAACCCGCTGGTCCTTGGTTCAAGTCCAAGTTGCCCCACTTTTTCTTTTATAGCTTAGGAATATGTGTGAAACGGAATCTTCAAGCAGTATCAATTTAGATGAAGAGCTAGAAAAAGCCGTTTGGACCACTGGTG
>JAJTHR010000342.1 GCA_021298935.1 Parachlamydia sp.
AAAGTTGGCTTGTCAGCGCTTCAGATTTAAAAGATCTTTTCGAAGTTGATATCTTTGAATATCAACAAGGAGAGATCTTTTAAAGATGAAGGTGATCACAAGTCAAATTTATGATTTTAATTTCGGGAAATGGTATAAGGAGGGGGCTTATGAGAGAAAATATGGTTAGATTAAGCTTTGATATTCCTGTGAATGAGCATATTTTGTTAAAGACTGCATGCGCTCAATCTAGAGTAAATAAAAAAGACTTTATGCATGAAATGATGTTGAAGGGTTTACAAGAATTAAAAGATAAACAACTTAAAGAAAAGTTGAAACACTCTATTCAACAGTCTAAGGAAGGGAAGGTGAGTAGCTTAGGTTCATTTGCAAAGTATGCAGAAGATGAAATTTGAATTATTATTTATGACGACGCTAAAGATCAGGTAAATGAATGGATGAGTCAAAATGACAAGAAATCAGTTTTCAAGGCCGTTAGAAAAGTATTAGGATTAATTGAAACTGATTTACGTCATCCATCCCTTTAAATACGCATAAATATGAAGAGATAGATGGTCCGAATGGAGAAGACGTTTTTGAATCTTATGCTCAGAACAGAACTCCAGGAGCCTATAGAATATTTTGGCATTATGGACCTGGAAAAAGAAAAATAACGATCCTTGATATTTGTCCTCACCCATAAATCAAGGTTTTTGCATACACTTACTAATGAAGGAAAGATGCTGGGACCCGATTTTTTATCTGAAGATTTACAGCAAGCCGCAAGTAAGGCGGTTAACGATCAAGAGCTTTTCCAAATTTTAATGGGGGATCCCCCCTCCCTGGTTGCCTTTTTTGAAACGGCTTGCGAGGATCCCGTTTGGTTTAGGAAGCATCCCCTTTTTATTCGTCAAACCCTCCGCTTTGCAACCAGGCAGTTTTTTTTATCCCGTTTTCCCCTTTACACTGCCCATCAGCTTGGCAGCATCATTAGAAATCATTATGGCATGCTTGCCCCCTTCCTGAGTTTTCAACCAGCCCTTTTTTTTACCATCCATTTGCAGGTCGTAGGGGAGAGGCGTCTTGTCAACAGCTTTCTTTTTGGGACAGCCAGCCCTTTTTTTAAAAAACTATTCACTTCTTGTTTTCTGGCATGCAAGGATACATGGACATTGCCTGTCTCTCTTCCCATCTATCTGCTTATAGAAGAGTTTGTTAGTAAGGGAAGCGTGCAAGAGTTATGGAAACTGGATGAAAAAGAACTATTAGAGTTAATGAAACAGGCTAACATCTGGGAGCTAAAGGGGCTTGTCCAAGCGTGCTGTGAAATGCTTAAAAAATTTACTCATCGGGGCAATGTAATTGACAATATCATTGAATCGCATCGCAGGAATTATTTGGAATGGAAAAAAATGTGCTGCGAAGCTTTCAATCAACAGGGTCAAGGCCTGCGTCTGCACGAACCCCAGTCAGACCACGAATTAAAAGTGGAGATTCTCGATTATAAAGAAGGAAGCAGGGAAATTTTTGAACGGCTTGCCCCTTTTATTACTCATCTTGTCTTTAGCGGAACTCTTAGTCTGAATCGTCACTATGGGGAATGGATTGATATGTGCCCTCGATTAATTGGCGCAGATTTAAATGGATCCGATGAATATGATAACCAATTTGACGATTTGCCAGGCTCGCTGCAGGAGCTTAACCTGTCGGCTTGCAGCTGGCTGCGCCCGGCCCAACTAAAAGAGGCGGGTTATCAGTTCCCAGGCCTAAAAAAATTGTATTTAAATTCAAATCCTCAGCTTGATTACCAGGCATGGGGGGAATTTCATCGTTTTAAAAATCTTTATGTCATTAGCCTGGGCGGATGTCATCAAATCAGCGATGAAGATTTGAAGCTGATCGGCAAAAGCTGTACCCATCTCTCCGAAATCAACCTTGAAGACTGCAGCAGAATCACCGATCAGGGGATGCACGAGCTGCTTTTAAGGAATCCCCATTTAATTAAGCTGAATTGCAGCCGCTGCGAAAATCTGACTGATAAGATGCTGGGCGAATTAGGTATTTATACGCATCAGCTGACCGAGCTAAATATCAATTATTGTCCGGAAATTAATGAAGGTGCCTTAAGGAATTATTTACGCCAGCATCCGATGCTTCAAACACTGCATATGAAGGGGAATGCGCTTCCCCTTCAAGCGCTCGTCAAACTAAAAAAGGATTTTTCCTTTTTACAAGTGAATGATTAATTCATGCAGCGTTTATAAATTTCATTTATTACACCGACAGAGAATGAAAAGGCAGCAATAGAGGTTCCTACAATGGCGGAAACAAAAGAAATTTCCCACAATAAAGGGGTGTCGTACCATTCAATATCATGAATTCTAATTCTGATAGTGGCACCCGTCAAAAAACTTAGTGCCATATTTGCAACCACATTGATAAGGATGGCTTTTGAACCCGAAATTAAGGTCGAAGCCACAAATGGCACTACAGCGATCGCGGCTCCTGCATAGACTCCCTTTTTACTTAATTCATAAACGGATAAATCTTGAAATGAGAGCAAACTTAACATTAACTTCTCCTAAATATTTTTTACTATTATTATATCTTCGGCAATTTGCCGCTTAAGGTCTTCGACATTTTCGAATTTTTTTTCAGGTCTGATGTAGGTATTAAAAATGACTTCCATAAGGGATAAGGAGGTGAGTTCCTTATCAAATAAATGCACTTCAAGTAGAGGGGATGACGTTTCATCGCGCACAGTCGGCGCCCGCCCAAGGTTGGCTATTCCTTGATATTGCTGTCCTTCCGAATGCACCGAAACGGCATAAACTCCAAGTGGAGGAAGGCAGAGCCCTTTTACGTTGAAATTGAGAGTGGGATAGCCCATTTTTTTTCCCTTTCCAAGGCCTGGGGTGACTGTTGAATAAATAGAATAAGGGCGTCCAAGCCGCAGTGAAGCCTCTTCAATTTTTCCCTGAAATAGAAACTTCCTGATCTGTGTGCTTGAAGTGGGAGTTCCTTCATAACGGTATTCATCAATATAATGGATGTGGAATCCCCACATTTCACCAAGCTCATTCATGACTAGGCGATTCCCCTGCCGATCTCTTCCAAGGGTGGCATCATGACCCAAAACCAAATGGGTGAAGGGTATGCTTTGACGAACCCTTTCAACGAAAGCTGCCGCAGTGTTTTTAGATAAGCTTTTTGTGAAAGGAATGACAATGGCGGTATCGACCTTGTTTTCTTCCATAAGGCGAAGCTTGTGAGGGAGTGTACATAAAAGGCAGGTAGGCTGCTCGGGGCGCAATATTGCCGAGGGATGGTTGCTAAAAGTAATTACAGCTGTGTGGCCGTTTTCAGTTGCAAAATGACGCACCGTTTGAAGTAGCTTTAAATGCCCCCGATGAACGCCATCAAAATTACCAATTGTCAATACAATATTTTGATTGGAAACATTAAAATTTTCGTAATCGTCAAGCGTTTTCATGGGAGAGTAGGTGCTCCTTAATATCCTCTCGCTCAGCGAGAGTCGATCCATCTAAGCAGTCTTGTAATAGAAATGCTCCGCTGCGCGTCCGCATTAGCTGGATCAAATGGGCCCCGCAGCCAAGCTGTAAACCAATGTCATGGGCAAGGGAGCGGATGTAGGTTCCTTTGCTGCAGCGCACTTTAATGTCCAAATAGGGGAATGCGTAGTTTAAAAGATGAATTTCGACATGCACCTTAACAGCTTCCCTTTCTACCTCAATTCCTTGACGAGCAAGCTCGTAAAGCTTCTTGCCATCTTTTTTTTTGGCTGAATACATGGGGGGCGTTTGCAGAATGTCGCCCTGGAAAGAAGAAATAACATTTTCAACTTGTTCTAAAGAGTGAATGGTAGCTGATTGAAAAGTCACTTTTCCTTCGCAGTCAAAGGTGTCGGTGGCTTGCCCAAGATTTAAGCGGGCTTCATACTCTTTTTCGCAATTTAAAAATTGGTCGGAAAGCCGGGTATATTCCCGGCCGATTAACATCACCATTACACCAGTTGCAAATGGGTCCAGTGTGCCTGCATGGCCGATTTTCTTTACACCTAACCGTTTACGGAGCAGCCGGACGAGGTCGAAAGATGTTTTACCGCGCGGCTTATCGACGAGCAATATTCCTTTAGTAGAATCAGGGAGATTCATGTTCATCCTGCTCGTCGCCTGATTCTTCTTCAAGCTCCTCGACTCCTCGCTCTTCCCGTTCTTTTGAGATTTTACCTAGCAGCTCTTCAATGCGCATGTGTTTATCTACGCTGTCGTCAAGCTTAAATGTAAGCTCGGGAAAATAGCGCATGACAACCTTTTGAGCAGAATTGACTGCGATAAAGCCGGATGCTGAACGAAGGGCTT
>JAJTHR010000235.1 GCA_021298935.1 Parachlamydia sp.
AACAAATGTTGCAACGTCGGTTCTATTTTTTTCTATCTAAAAACTATTCCCTCTTAAAATTAAAAATATTTATTTGATTAATTGCCCAATTACGTCTGGCAACTGAGCGAAAGTTCTCTCAGGGAAGTGAACACAGCCAAATAATTAGTTGCTTTGTACGTAACTCCTTTTCCATATCAATCAGCGGAATCAGTCCATATCCAAAGCCATGCAAGGCAAACTCCTTAAATCCCCTGACAGAAGGAACAACATGAAAGTGGCACTCCGACGCATCAATGCCAAAAAATTTTTCAAGATACCTTTCGTGCAAGTTGTCCTGATGGTCGAATTTTATTGCAGGGGCATCAAGAAGGCTTTGAATGTCAGTTTGTTTGCTGAAGTATTTTTTTACAAACGTAGGTGAGGCGGCAAGCACATAGTCCATGTATCCAAGAAAAGCAGCCTTCCCTCCTGCAATTTCTTTGCCTGAGGTAGACACGCAAGCGCTAACTTTCCCGTTCTTGAAGTAGTCCAGAGTTAATTCCTGATCATCGGCAAGAATCTCCAATTGCAAATCGCTAAAGAGTTCATTATTTTCTCCGACCAATTTTAAAAACCAGGTTTCCAGACTATCGCGATTAATTGCGACCGCTATTTCCTGTTTGGCCTGAGAGGCTTCAATGTCTTTCTTAAGAGCGCTTTCAAGCAGAGATATTTTTTTAAAATGGGTTAAAAGCTGTTTTCCAAGACCGGTGGGACGGTAAGGAAGCACACGGACTAAGAGAGGCGCTCGAAAAATTTCTTCCAATCCTTTGATACGCTGGGAAATAGCCGACTGAGTAATCAAAAGCTTTTTCGCCGCCAATTCAAAACTTTGCAGATTGATCACTGTATAAAGGGCTTCGAACCCTTTGTAATCCAACATTAGTATATCTTATAGAAAATTAAAATTATGAATTTTACTTATAGGCTTTTCAATTTTAAAATAAAATGAAAAAAGAGGTCAGATATGTTACCTGTTCTATTGAAAGGCTTTGCCACGATTGCCGGCCTGATTGTTGCGATCGGTGTGCAGAACACCTTTGTCATTAGCCAAGGGCTTATGCAAAGGCATCTTTTAACAACTGCATTATTATGCTCTTGCATGGATGCCCTGCTCATCCTAGGCGGTGTGTTGGGTTTTGGGACAATCATTTCTGCCTACGCCCTAATGCTTGAAATAACGAAGTATTTTGCAGCGCTTTTTTTAATCGTGTATGGGGCGCTTTCACTAAAAGCGGCTTGGACCTGCAAGCAAATGGGAACCCATACAATAGATAGTGATCAGCCACGAAAAAAAAACAATTCTGATGCTATTGGCACTTACTTTGCTTAACCCTCATGTCTACCTAGACACTGTCATCCTGCTTGGGAGCATTGCCTCGCAGCACCCTGATGAAGAACAAGTATTTTTTGCTACAGGCGCGATTTCAGCCTCGTTTGCATGGTTTTTTTCGCTCAGCTATGGAACACGGTTTTTAGCTCCGTTGCTTTCCCATTCTCTGGCATGGAAAATCATCGATGCAATCATTGGGTTGACCATGTGGGGAATCGCTTTCAGCTTGTTTTGCTAATGCGTCTATCCAGTTTTTGCAAAGAAGGCTTTCTATGGAGCAGACTGCATCGGCATAAATGGCTCCGCAGTTCATCCTACCAATCCCTTTTTCCATTTCGATATAATGCTCTTCCTCCTCAAGAATGATCGATTTGACAAAAATGGGGAGGCCGGCTTCCCGCAAGGCCTCCTCGTAAAGAGGATAGAGCTCCCTTGCCCGCCTTTCGATCGCATAGGTGACGAGCAAGTAGGCAGCTGCCTTCACACCCTCTTTTGAGAACCCAGTTTTTTTTAAATAGCGGGCAGCCTGCAAGTCAAGCAGATTTAAGTAATGGTAGGCGGCCCTCCCTCCCAGCAAATAGGGCCGTCCATACGTAGGAAGGTGATGATAAACTTTTTTTATTTGCTTTTTCAGATAGAACGCATGCCTGAATTCTTCGGAGGCATGTTTCAACATTTCTTCTTTGACCAGGGTCGGATGCTCACACGCGGCAATTTTGCGGGCTCCGCAATTTTCCAAATAAGAAAGGGTATTGAGCCAACGGGCATGCAGAAAAGGATTTTTTACTATAATGGTCACTTGTTCTTTTATTTCGAAATGAAAAGAGATAAAGGTCATCTGTTATACCTCAAATGTTTGACTGATTTGTGCATAGATCAATTGAAGCTCTGCCTCGTTGATGCAATAAGGAGGGAGGACATAGAGAACATTCCCTAATGGACGGAGCAAAATCCCTTGCTTTAAAAAAAAATCGTGCAAACGCTCCTTCATAGGCTGAAAGTAAGTCTGACTCTCTGCTTTGTAATCGATAGCAAGTAATGTCCCTTTGCATTCACAACGCGTCAATGCCGGATGCCCTTGCCAGTGCAGGCAAAATTCCTTATGCAGGGATTCAATGCATCTTCTTCCTTCAGTGCATGCAGGGGCTAGCAGCAAATCGAGACTTGCAAGGGCGCTTGCGCAAGCCAGAGGATTGGCAGTATAGCTATGACCATGCAGGAAAGCCAGCTCAGTTTGATCGCTTAAAAAAGCTTCAAAAATTTCTTCCCTGCAGGCGACAGCTCCAAGGGGCAAAAAGCCCCCCGTCAACCCTTTTGAAAGGCAATAAAAATCAGGCGCCTCATTGAGGTGTTTGCAGGCAAAAAGCGGCCCTGTCCGACCAAAACCGGTCATCACCTCATCGGCGATGGTCAGGACGCCGGCCTCTTTACAGATTTTTAGGAGCTCGTTCAGCCCTGTTTCAGGATAAATGCGCATTCCCCCAGCCGCTAAAACCAAAGGCTCAAAAATGAAGCACGCTAGCCGCTCCCTTGTCAAAATTTTTTTTAATTGGTCGATAGAGGCCTCTTCCTTGCCTAAAAAAGGGGGATCGATAGCCACTGTTTTAAAGAGGTGTGACCAAAAAGGACGGTTAAACTCATTTCTGCCAGCAGCCGACATTGCACCAAAAGTATCTCCATGATAGCTATGTTTAAAGCAAATCACTTGGGTTCTTTCCTCCCCTCGATTCTTCCAGAACTGAAGCGCCATTTTAAGTGCCGCTTCCACTGCTGTCGAGCCGTTATCGGTATAAAAGATCTTAGACATCTTTCCGGGCAGGCAGGCAATCAGCTTTTCAGCAAGGTGCACAGCAGGAGCATGGGTAAAACCAGCAAATAAGACATGCTCCAAGCGTTCAGCCTGCTCTTTAATTTTAGAGGTGATAAAAGGATGCGCATGACCATGCAAGTTCGTCCACCACGAAGAGATGCCGTCGATGTAAGCATTTCCCCTTTCATCGTATAAATAGACCCCCTCCCCTTTTACAATCGGAATAGGAGGGGGCGCAGTTTTTGCCTGTGTAAAAGGATGCCATACAAATAAACGGTCTAGTCCAGATAGGCTGTGATTTGATTTTTCCATTGTTGTGCGTACCGGTAAATGATTTTTTGATTTATTCGCTTTTCAGGCAGCAGGCGGCAAAGCAGGGGGACTTGCAAATGGTCTAAAATGGCTGACTCCGAATCCAGATTTGGCAAGCCATTAAAGATAATCCCGGCAAGCGGAATGCCATGCCTCTGCAATACCTCTCCTGTGAGCAGCGTATGATTGATGCTTCCTAAATAATGCCTTGAAACAAGCACCCAGGAAGCTTCCCATTGTTTAAAGAGATCAATTGAAAGCGCTCCCCTATTTAATGGAACCAAAAGTCCGCCGGCCATTTCGATTATTAAGGGAGAAAAGGTGCTGGGAAGCATGCACTGCCCGAATTCAATTGAGCATCCCTCCAGGCGAGCGGCATGATGGGGCGACAGGGGCGCTTGCAAGCGATACGCAGGAGAAAAAACAGTCCCCCTGATGAGATGCCGCACGCAATTAGAATCGGAATCGCCGCATTCGATCGGCTTCCAATAATCCCCTTCCAGGCACTCTGCAAAAATGGCCGCTGCGGTCGTTTTCCCCACACCTGTTCCGATGCCGGCTACAATGAT
>JAJTHR010000033.1 GCA_021298935.1 Parachlamydia sp.
AATGCAGCCAAATGCCGGCAGCTTGCACAAAAAGAGCATTTGATCCTTTTGTGCGGGCATTATGAGGGAGTGGATCAAAGGGTATTAGACCTTGAGGTAGATGAAGAAATAAGTATTGGGGATTATGTCCTGACGAATGGATGCTTGGCTGCCATTGTTCTTATCGATGCAATGGCCCGCTTTCTTCCGGGCGTTCTAGGGCATGCCCAGGCAGCAGAGATGGACTCATTTGAGGAGGGGATATTGGATTGTCCCCATTATACCCGTCCAGTTGATTTTGAGGGACATAACGTCCCTCCCGTTTTATTGAGTGGAAATCATCAGGACATTGCCAAATGGAGACGCGCGCAGGCGCTCAGAAAAACGGGCCAAATGAGACCAGATCTTTTAGAGTAATAAAATCGATTATTAGGAGAAATTGATCATGAGATCAGCTATCATTGAAAAGCTGCAGAGCGAGCAGTTGAAAAAAGAGATCACCTCTTTTCGCATTGGAGATACGGTGCGTGTGCACATCCGCATTATCGAGGGTGAAAAGGAAAGAATTCAGGTTTTTACAGGGACTGTGATCGCCCGCAAGGGAACCGGCCTATCAGAGACGTTTTCGGTTCACCGTGTGGCCTATGGCGAAGGGATGGAAAGGGTATTTATGCTCCATAGCCCTCGTATTGCCAAAATTGAAGTGACGAAAGAAGGGGACGTACGTCGCAGCAAACTGTACTACCTCCGCGGAACATCCGGCAAAAAATCTAAAGTGAAAGGCCGCTTCGGTCCTCGCAAGAACAAAGCCCAGCCCGCAGCTTCTCAAAATGACGAGCAGGCCAGCAGCTAAAAAAGGCGCATTTGCGCCCTTTTTTGTTTATGGTCATCTTCACAGCTCGACTTTGACCATTTTTTGAACCCTTCTTTGAGAGTGAGGCAAGCTGCAGCGTAATAAATTTTGCAGGAAGGGGTATTTTTACCCCTTCCGAAGAATTTATTTAGCTGCAGAAGTCTTCTATTCGAAGATGGTCCAAAAAATAGTCAAAGATGAGCTTAGATCGCCCTATCAAACTTTTCAAGATACAGTCTGTCATTGAGGAATGCCGATTAAGATGATTCTTATTGACACATCCTTTGCTTTGAAAAAATTGATATAGACGGTCTGAATGTGCTCTTTTAGCCCTCTTGCCATTTTCTCTTTGTTTGGAAATTCAAAAAAATGAAAGAGATGAGAGGCTGAGTCAAAAAAACGATAATATCCATCTGAAATTTGAAAGAAAAAAGCATGGGCATATTTCTTTGTCTGCCTCCTATATTCAAGGGATAGATGGCCGGCAAGAGAGACTTTTCTTTCAACAGCTTGGTGCAAAACGGCTTTTTCAGCCAAATTCAGGGATTCAAGTAGGCTCTCTTCTTCTAATTGGTCAAATACTAACTCGTCTGATGTAAATAAAAGGATCCCGTCTGCAAACAAATTAAAATAATTCAAAATAAAACAATGAGGACTTTGAATATTCTCTTTTAAATCATTTATTTCCTTTGAGATCTCTTCAGGGGTAATATCGTCCTCTTTCTTTGAGTTCTCTTCGTACAAATTTAAACATTCTGCGAAGGGTAAAGAATCCCCATTCATTTTATGATTATAAATGAAAACATAGGGGTAATAATAGTAATCATCATCTTTAGCTAAATGAAGCAATAGCCGATAAACGAGTTGATAGTAAGCGGCATTCTCAATTTTTAGGCCGGATTTTAACTCATCGCTTGAAAGCCTGGCATTTTTTTTCATTTTAGAAAGCAAAGACATACTAAATCCATAACAGCACCCTTTTTTTAATTTATTGCATAAATAAGCAATGCGCTGGTCAGGGGAAATTTTTTTTGATATAAAGTAACGTTCAATTAAAAAGGGCTCAAATTCATTTAAAAATTTGTTAAGAAATGGGTTCCAGACGGCTTGATCAAATTGTTGCGAATCATTATCAAAATTATAAAAATCAATGATATTTCCCTGATAGGCCTCTTGGTTGGGATAAAGTTCTTTTATATTTTGATATTCCGCTAATTTTTTTCCCCCAATTGCGCAATTGAACATTGAGACAAGACTTCCAACGGTCAGTTGGATAATTGAGTAGGTTAAATCTCTCTCTGAAGGAGAGTGGGAAAGTGTTTTCGCCCCATCATAAATTGCATAAGAACAGGCAGCTGTTCCTAATAGATAACCCGTCACCCAAGCAAATGTTTTAAGTTGAGCCCGAAGTGTCGGCTCACATACAGGCCATTCATTTGAATTTGTCAGGGGCGTTCTTCCACTATAAAAAGCGGCAGGTTCCATCACTACCTTTTTAACCTGACTTTCAAGCAGAGAAACTCAAAACTCAGGTTATTAATTATTTTTTATTGAAGTGTATTAAAAAATAATACACTTCGTTAGATTTAATTAATAATTGCTTTTTGACTAATCTTTGTCCCTTTCAAAAAAGCAAGGGCAGAAATCAGCATGGCCAGAGCACCGCCAATGGGTGTCAATACGGGATACATTCCAATAGCTGACCCTACAATAAAAGGACTCAATCCCATGGCACAACCCACTACAGACTGATAAATACCTAGGATTTCTCCTTGGTTGTCACTGCTGGCACTGTTGGATACCATTGAGGCTGTGGCAGGATAGGTAAAGGACAGAAAAAACATTAAAAATGGGACGACCAGCCAAATGACTTGCCGCTCTTCGATGAGGGCAAACATCAGCATACATAGGAAACATCCAAAAAGTGCTTTAGGAACAATTTTTTCTGGAGAGAAATATTTCAACAGCCAGGTAGCAAAAACGCCTGAACATAGTGCATACCAGGCGCCCCCATAGGCATAGTAATTTCCAATATCGCTTAATTCAAATTGGAAGCGGTCTTTTAAAAGCAAAGGAATGAATTCGTTAAAAAACGACCATCCGAAAGCAAACGCAAAGACAGATGTGAATAGCCAGCGCAAATCTGGCCATGCTAATACTTTTTGCATAGTAGAAAGACTTGCCCACAAACTATAACGCAGTGGGCCATTATTTTTTTGTGTGTTGGCAAAGTTGCATATAATACCATTTCCCAAAAATAAAACCATAAAGTTGGCTTGTCAGCGCTTCAGATTTAAAAGATCTTTTCGAAGTTGATATCTTTGAATATCAACAAGGAGAGATCTTTTAAAGATGAAGGTGATCACAAGTCAAATTTA
>JAJTHR010000217.1 GCA_021298935.1 Parachlamydia sp.
AACAAATGTTGCAACGTCGGTTCTATTTTTTTCTATCTAAAAACTATTCCCTCTTAAAATTAAAAATATTTATTTGATTAATTGCCCAATTACGTCTGGCAACTGAGCGAAAGTTCTCTCAGGGAAGTGAACACAGCCAAAAATTTAAAGACCTATCCGCGCGTGGTATAATTGGCAGGTGCATTTTTTTTATTTAAAAATTTTGCACCTCGCGTCAATTTACAAACCACTTTTTTTATGTCTATTCTCAATAAAAAATCGATTTTAATTATTTATATTTCATAATTATTTAATTTAATATTTTAGTTTTAACTTAATTTTTTTTAATTATTTTATGACTCTTGACACAAAATTTAAAAATACTAAAATTGAATTCTTGAAAACTATGCTAGGAGCAGAAAATGGAAAAAGGAACCCTTGAAATCCACAGTGAAAATATTCTTCCCATTATAAAAAAATGGCTTTACTCCGACAAAGACATTTATGTGCGTGAATTAGTCTCAAATGCTTGCGACGCCATTCAGAAAGTTAAAATTCTACGCGACCAGGGAGAGGTAGAGGCAAAAGATGAAGATTTCCGCATTGACATCCAAATTGACAAAGAGGCGAGGATCTTACGGTTTAGCGATAATGGTATCGGAATGGATGCTGAAGAGGTCAAAAAATACATTGCACAGATTGCCTTTTCTGGAGCTGAAGAGTTCTTAAGCAAGTATAAATCCGAAAATGAAAATGATCAGATCATCGGCCATTTTGGACTTGGTTTTTACTCTGCTTACATGGTTGCCGATAAGGTGGAAATCAATACCCTGTCCTACAAGCCGGGGGCCGAGCCTGTATTGTGGATCTGCGATGGTTCTTCGGATTACGAATTAGGTAGCGGCAAGCGGGCTGAAAGGGGAACAGACATTTCCCTCTTTATTGGTAAAGAACATGACGAATGCCTTGACCAAGCGCACATCAGGCAGGTCCTGACCCAGTACTGCTCCTTCCTGCCCTATCCGATCTACCTGGATGGCGAGCGGATCAACGAAAAAGATCCCTTATGGATTAAGCCCGCTTCGGAATGTACAAAAGAAGATTATTTGAATTTTTACCACAAGCTTTACCCGATGGAAGAGGATCCTCTCTTTTGGGTGCACCTGAATGTGGATTATCCTTTCAATTTGAAGGGGATTTTATACTTCCCCAAAATGCGCAAAGACTTTGATTATAACAAAAGCAGCGTCAGCCTTTACTGCAACCGGGTGTTTGTTTCCGATAATTGCAAAGACTTAATCCCGAATTACCTGACAGTCTTAAAAGGGGTGATCGATAGCCCGGATATCCCCCTGAACGTATCCCGCAGCTATCTACAAATGGACCGGACTGTGCGTCAGCTGGCTAGCCACATTTCCAAAAAAGTGTCAGACAGCCTAAATGTCCTCTATAAAACGGAAAGAGAGCGCTACATTGCCGCCTGGCAGGATATCTCCTTTATTTTAAAGCTAGGCATTCTGGAGGATGAAAAATTTTATGAGAGGGTAAAAGACATTCTTATTTGGCAAAATACGAATAAAGAATGGCGCACTTTGCATGAGTATCTTGAGTCCAATCAGGAGAAAGCAAGGAATAAAGTCTTTTACACCATTGATGAGAAGCATGCAGGACCGGTACTCGGGATTTATAAGGATAAGGGGATTGAGATCTTCATTGCCAATAGCCCCCTCGACTCCTATTTAATCCATTTTTTGGAAAATAAAATGGCTCCTGTCACCTTTCAGCGCATTGATGCGGAGTTGCATGAGAATTTAGTCGATAAAAGCCGTGAGAAAACGATCCTGGATGCAGATGGGAGGACGGAAGCTTCCAAGCTGGCAGACTTTATCAAGTCCAAGCTGGAGAGCGATTCCATTGAGGTCGAGGCAAAGAGCCTTGCATCCGATGCCTTACCAGGCTTTATTATGATGGATGAAAAGCAGCGCCGCATGCGGGAATACATGAGCCGGCTTGACCCGGAAGAGCGCGGTAGGGAAATGCCTTTTTTCAATAAAAAGACTTTTGTCGTTAACACAAATAATCCTCTGATCGAGGCGATTCATCAGCTGGACAGGCAAAATCCGGAGCTTGCCAAAGAGCTCACCCAGCAGGTGTATGAGCTAGCTTTACTTTCCCAAAGGGAAATGGATCCGCATGATTTGCATGAATTTGTCAATCGCACGAACCGTGTTCTTGAGGCCTTAGCGAAGCAAGCATTAAATAAGTAAACAAGGAGAAAAAAATGCGTTTATCAGAACTACTACCTCAGCCAGCTAGAGATATTTATAATAATTATCAATCTTTATCTGATCCTGATATCGATAATGCTTCCCGTCAAGCCAAGATTCATGAAAATTCCCAAATTTTCTCTAAAATCTTATTGGCCATCCCTGTCTACACAATAATATGGAGCACCTTCGAAGCGGCAGTTGTAAAAATGCAAGAGAGAACAGGGGCAGAACTGATTGTGGGTGGCGGCCTTTTCTTGCTGGCTCCCTCGACAAGTTGCATCGTTCTTGGAACACAGGCACTCAAAACGTCAGCTGTACTATTAATTCAGGCTATTTCGGAAAGATGTTTGAGAGATTTAAGCGTATCCATTCTGGCTCTTTTTATAGGAATCGCTTTCCTTGAAGGCTATACAAAATTTGATGGGTATCCTGAAAATTTTGTTATCAAACCTATTTCTGAACGCTTTGCTAAAGTGTTCATTTAAGTCTTTTTTAACTCCTCAAGAATTTTCGTCTCCATTTCTTGAGGAGTTTTAAATTTAGGCATTAAAATTTTTCTGACTTTTGTTTCCTTCCCTTGTCTCTTTTCAATCTGTAAAGACAATTTTTCCTGCTTGAGCAAAATAAAACCCTCCCGTGCCGCATAAATACGCAGGCGCGTCAAATGATAGAGGGAAAGGGCAGGGGAGGGAGGGGTGCCGAAACGATCAATCACTTCGATCCATAACGCATCCACTTCATCCCAGGTAAAGGCATCCCCCAGCCTTTGATAAAGTTCCATACGCAAACTCACCTCGTTGACGTAATCTTCCGGCAACCTGGCATCGACGGCCAGCTCAATTTTTACTTCGTTGAAGATGCTCGGCCCTTTACCTTGCAATGCCTGAATCGTCCGCTTAAGCAGCTTACAATAAAGGTGAAAGCCAATCGAAGAGACATGGCCCGATTGCTCGACTCCCAAGATGTCGCCCGCCCCTCTGATCTCCAAATCGCGCATGGCAATTTTCATCCCGCCGCCATAGCCTGCCGATTCGGCCAGGGCTTGCATTCGTTTGCGAGTGATTTCAGGCAGCACGCGCGTGTTTTTGACGAGGAAATAGGCGTAGGCGCGGCGGTTCCAGCGCCCTACCCTTCCCCTTAGCTGGTACAGCGCTGCCAAGCCGAAATGATCGGCCTGGTCAATAAGAATAGTATTGGCATTGGGGATGTCCACCCCATTTTCAATGATGGTGGTGGCGATAAGGATGTCTGCTTTCCCGCTTTTAAAGGCATGGAAGGTGGCATCGATCTCGTCGGCATGCATTTGTCCATGCGCGATGAGTATCCTAGCTTGCGGCAATAGTTTTTTAATGTGTGAGGCCACTGAATGAATGGTTTCCACTCGATTATGCACGATGAAGGCCTGTCCGTCCCTTGACAATTCCCTTATAAGGGCATTTTGAATCGTTTGGTCGCTCGGTTCCGTAATGACAGTTTTGATAGGCATACGGTCTTGCGGGGGGGTATTAATCACTGACATGTCGCGTGCGCCGATGAGCGACATGTAAAGGGTGCGGGGAATGGGGGTGGCAGAGAGCGTCAGGCAATCTACACCTAGCTTTATTTTTTTCAAATGCTCCTTTGCCTTAACTCCAAAGCGCTGCTCTTCATCAATGATGACAAGTCCAAGGTCTTTAAATTGGACGTCTTTGCTGATGATGCGATGGGTGCCGATGACGATGTCAACAGATCCTTCAGCAAGCCCTGCAAGCGTTTCTTTAATTTGCTTTTGGGTTTGGAACCTTGAAAGGACACCAACGCGCAAAGGAAAATTCGCTACCCGTTCGGTAAAATTGTCGAAGTGCTGCATGGCCAGGACGGTTGTAGGAACTAGGACTGCGACCTGCTTGCCTCCATCCACAACCGCTTTGAATGCTGCCCGCATGGCGACTTCTGTCTTCCCATAGCCCACATCACCGCAAACTAGTCTGTCCATGGCTTTATTTGAGAGCATGTCTTGTTTGATGCCGGCAATCGCTGCCAGTTGATCCTCGGTTTCGACAAAGGGAAATTCTTCTTCAAATGACTTGACGTCAGGGCTGTCGGCCGGGTAGGCAAATCCTTCTTTGATGGCCCTTTCGGCATAATTTTTTAAAAGCTCGGACGCATAGCCTAAAATGGCTTTTTCGGTATGTTCCTTGGTTTTTTTCCAACGCCCGCTGCCAAGCGTGTGCAAGCGAGGGGTTTCTTCGCCTGAGCCAATGTATTTTGTGATCAAGTGGGCCTGATTAAAAGGGACGAATAATTTCGCTTGATCGGCATATTCGATGGTGAAAAATTCACTTTCGATTCCTAAATGATTCGTTCGCTTTTCCATGCCCATATAGCGGCCGATTCCATTGTGCAAATGGACGACCGTTTCTCCAGGTAATAAATCATAAATCTCTATAGGGGATGTGTGGTAGGTGCTGCGCAGTTTTTGCCGGCGGATACGGTAGCGATGGGTCAGCTCGGTCATCGGTAGGACGACCAGATGCTCGTCCTGAAGGACAAATCCGCTGGAAAGGTAGCCGATCTGGTAGTGGGTCTCTTTGGGCAAATGGATATTAAAAGCAGAAATTTTTTGCTGCAAGGTGCTTTCTTCCATTTCATTGCCGCATAAAAGATGGAGCTCGGCTTTTTTCGGATCAAGAGTTGCAAGCCTTAATAGAATGTCATCAGCGCTTGGCTCTCCTTCCTCTTCACGAAAAAGGTAGCCTGTCAATGTGTTGAATGGATGGCGCCATTGCCTGGCTGTCCAACGCCGATTGAATATTTCAAATTCCAGGCGGTGGAAGGGGACTTGTGTTGAATAATAATTTTCTTTTTTATCAAGGCGTTGGACCTCGCTCATCTCCTCGATCGGCTTTTGGGAGAGGAAAATTTTTTGGAAGGGTGAGAGCTCATCTAAAAAATTTTCGATCGTCTTGAAAAATTTACTCTCGCTTCCTCTTGATAGCAGGGAAGCATAGCGATCTTCAAGGGCCAGGAGATCATCGAAAACAACCAAGGTGTTGGGCCCTAGGTAATCGAGGATGGACGCTTGGGCGGAATCCTCATCCAGCAGCTCCATTTCTTGTCCGGGTGCAATCTCAATATTTTCTATTTGCTTTACGGAGCGTTGGCCGACAGGATCATAAATGCGAATGGATTCAATTTCATCGCCCCAAAATTCAAGGCGGTAGGGGTCCGGAGAAGAGACGGGGTAGACATCAATCAGGCCCCCTCGGATGGCAAATTCTCCTTTATCTGAGGCAATCGATTTTCTTTGATATCCCATCTTCAGTAATTTTTGGATTAATTCCTCAAAGGCAAAGGCCTGCCCCTGCCTTAACGACAAATAAAGTTCATTAAATAGGGATGGATGAATCAATTTTTGCAGGCATGCCTGGAGGCTTGTGATAACGATATGGGATTCATTGGAAGAGGCGACCTCTTTAAGCAGTTTGTAGCGCTCGCCCACAATATCGGGACTTGGAGGGATATTTTCGGAGGGGAGGGTTTCCCACGCAGGAAAGTCAACCACCTTGCGTTCGGTAAAAAAGGTAAAATCATGGAAAAGGCGCACCTCTTCCTGGCTAGCTCCAGTCAGGATGAGGATGTGTTTACCCGTCGTTTGCTGAGCGAGCGCTGAGACCAGAGCTTTAGGAGAATTCCATAACTCTTCAATCAAAATGATTTCGTCTGGATCCTGAAGGGCCTGGATTAAGGCAAGGATACGTTCGCTTTCTAAAATAGATTTAAGCATTGTTTTTGAATTGTTTTTTAGTTAGCAATTGACAACACGAACTGAGTAGTTTAAATAGAATCAATCAAAATAACAATAAGGAATTGCTGATGAAAATTCTTTACCTCTCTCTTTTACTTGCTACGACAGTTTTGACAGCTGAAAGTGAAAAAAGAATGCCTGAGCTGACAGTGAAGGGGACAGGAGTCGCCTTGAAACTGGCCGATCAAGTTGAAATCAGCTTGGCTGTTGTCACGCAAGATGCCGATCCTCAAAAAGCTGTGCAGGTGAACAATGGCAAAATAGAAGGGGTCATTCAACAATTGAAAGGGCTCGGTTTAAATGGAGAAGAGCTTAAAACCAGCCAATACACCACTCAGCCCATCTACCGCTATCCAGATCCTAAAGAAAAGGATACAACTCCGACGATTACGCACTACGAGGTGACCCATTTATTACAAGTGAAAAGCCGGCAGCTAGCGCTTGCACAAAAAATTTTGGGGGCAGCGATTCAAGCAGGCGTCAATCGCCTGGATCAAATAGCTTTTACTTTAAGTGATCCTCAAGCTGCCAGAAAGGAAGCGATACAGCTTGCAGCGCAGCGCGCCATTGAAGATGCAAAGGTTCTTTCGCAAGCAGCCGAAGTAAAATTGATCGGTATCCTTTCCCTTGATTTGGATCCCAATCCAAATTATTATCCGACTCCGCGTCTGATGATGGCAAAAGCCGAAAATGCCGGCTCCTTCGATGTGCCGCTTGAAATTGGCCAAGTGGAGACGCAGGCGACCGTACAAATAGTCTTTGAGATCGAATCCAAAGGTTAGATGCTAAGCAGTTATTTTATCCGAGCTTTTCGCTCAGCCACTCGCGGGCTTTTTGCAAGGCTTCCGTCAATTTTTGGGGGGCTTTGCCCCCTCCCTGCGCTGACTGCTGTTTACCGCCCCCGCTTCCCTCCACGATCGGCATCATTAATTTGATGAGATCATTGGCCGAAATCCCTTGCTTGATTCCCTGATCGCTGACTTTAACCATGATCTGGCATTTTTCCGGGAAAACGGCACCTAAAATAATGACTGCGCCCGGCACTTTTTCAGATAAAAGATCAACCCCTAGTCGTAAATCTTCCATCGATAGTGGCACCTCCGCGCTGATCACAGGCACGCCGCCTTGCATCTCTTGTTTCACTGCTAGGCTATCAAGAAAATGGGACAGTTGTCCCAGGCGTTGTCCTTTAAGCTCTTGAGCTAACTGTTTGTTTTCCTCTAAAACTTTTTCAAGGCGCTCGTGCGTCAAATGAACAGGAACTTTTAAGACTTCTGCCAGTTTTAAGAGAGTATCTTCATTTTGACGATGCAGCTGCTCTGCTTCAATTCCCGTCACTGCCTCAATACGGCGAATGCCTGCAGCAATGCTGCTTTCTTTGGTGATACGGAAAAGGCCGATCGTTCCAAGAGAGTGGGTGTGGGTCCCGCCGCACAGTTCTTTAGAATAGTCAATATCGACGACTCTTACGCTTGAGCCATATTTTTCGCCGAAAAATTGTTTGATGTCGCTGCGATTCTGCGCTTCCTCATATTTCAATTCATATTTATTGACGGGAAGGTTTTCACGTATTTGAACGTTAATTAAGTCTTCGATGCGACGGATCTCTTCGATTGTCAGCCCCTTATGATGGCTGAAATCAAAACGGAGGCGCTGATCAGCTACCACAGAGCCTGCCTGCTTGATGTGCTCGCCCAGACCTTCATGCAAGGCCCAG
>JAJTHR010000225.1 GCA_021298935.1 Parachlamydia sp.
CTTTGAAAGGCAAAGGCGCATACGCCGACGGCCATGATGACGAGCTCTAAAATTTTGGTTGTGACAATGATATCCCGCTTGCTAAAACGGTCGGCCATCGTGCCGGAAATGGCTGAAAAAAGCAAAAAGGGGATGACGAAGGTGGCGCCTGTGGAGGCTAATATTTGATGGCTATACTCGATTCCCTCTATTTGGATAAAAAAATAGACGATGAGTAATTTGTAAATGTTGTCGTTCAACGCACCAAGGAACTGCGTCACGTTCAAATAAGTAAACGAACTAAAGCGGGCAATTAAAGATGAATACATAAATTATTTTTGTTTTTTTACTAATTATTAAATAATGAACCTTTAAGGCTCAAGACTTTTGTAATATATAAGGATCTGTGCTATTCTTATACAGTTATAATTTTTTTTAGAAAATCAAAAGAATGGACCCTTTGAATGTTTATTTTAGCAATCGTCTTGAGCAGCTTTACGCGCAGCTGAGAGCCAATTTATTCGGCCGTCCTTCTTCCCCTTTTAAAAAAAGGGTTGTCATTGTCTACGGCCCGGCGATGAAAAATTGGCTAATGCTTAAAATGGCACAGGATCCTGAGATCGGCATTGCAGCGGGCATTGAATTCGTTTACTTAAACCAGGCATTCGACAGCTTCCTGCAACTTTTCACCATTAAAGCGCGTCTTCCCTCTCCGCTTGAGCTCTCCCTTGGCATTGAAGGGGAAATCATTCAGCGGCTGAATGGCGAACCGCCGCCCCATTGGCAGCCTCTAGTCAAATATTTAAAATGGGAGGGGGCCGGGGCATTAACTAAAAAAATGGAAAAACGCATTGCCTCCCTCAGCCTGCATTTGGGAAACCTGTTTCATAACTACAGCCGTTTTTCTAATCAAATGCTGGATGAATGGGAAACAGGAGGGGGCGATGACTGGCAAGGCACCCTTTGGAAAGCCTTGTTCAACGAAAAAACAGGCTGGACGTCGATCAGTAAAATTTTAACGCATTCCTTTCCCGCTTTGCCCAACCATGAATTTCATTTCTTTTCCATCAGTTTCCTTTCCACCCTCGAATTTCAATTCATCGGCCGGCTTGCCTCATCGGCTGAGACTTTTTATTACCTGCTTTCCCCTTGCGCTCTTTTCTGGAGCGACACGCGCTCGGATAGGGAGGCAATCAGCCTGCAAAAAAAATGGGAGCAGCGCCTGGGCGTTTCGGCACCTGCCTTGGTGCAATTGGAAGAATATTTGCAAAACCGCAACCCGCTGCTTGGAAATTTTGGAAGGCTTGGAAGAGAAATGGCCCGCCAAATTGAAGAAAGCCAGGCCCGCACCACTGCCAGTTATGCTCTTCCGGAAGCTACAAGAAGCCTGACCGAAGAGGTCGAGCTGGAAGACCTTCATTTTTATAACGATGACCGCCCACTGACCCTTCTGCATGCCGTACAGGCTGAGATGTTAACGCTGCAAAATCCGGAAGATCGCCTCCCCTTAGACTTAAGCGGGGATCAGTCCATTCAAATCCATAGTGCTCCCACAAAAAGAAGGGAAGTGCAGGCTGCCTTCCAAACCATCCTCTCTTTGATGGCGGCTGATTCCTCGCTTGCCCCTTCTGATTTTATTGTAATGGCCCCCGAAATTGACCTGTACTCTCCCTTTGTGAAAAGTATTTTTGAAGGAAATGAAAGCCCCCTCCCTTTTCAAATCCTCGATCTTGGCCTCCAGACGCAGAATCCTTTCATTGAGGCCTTCCTGCATCTTATCGATTTAAGCGAAAGCCGCTTTGAAGCCTCCACCCTTTTAAAGCTATTCAAACACCCTGCTTTTCAAAGCTGCCATGCCTTGAGCGAAAAGGATTGCCATCTTTTACACCGCTGGATTGAGCGTCTGGCCATTCGCTGGGGGGATGACAAGCAGCATCGTTCAGAGCTTTTAATAAAAGGGCATTGCCTGGAGAGGGTAGAAGAGGGGGAATGCGGTACCTGGCAGTTTGGCATGGAACGGCTGTTAAAAGGGCTGATCACTGTCGATCCGCAGGATCCCTTGCCTGACATGGATTTTGCCCAAGCCGAGCTTTTGGAAAAGTCGCTGGCCTGGCTGCAAGCCCTGCGGCGCGATTTAATGCCTCTTGAAGGGTGTTTATCGATGACCATGGAAGAGTGGATGCTTTACTTCAAAAGCCTGATCGATGGCTATTTGAAATCCCCCCTGATCTCTGAAGAAGATGATCTCGAATTGCAGCAGCTGCTTGAGCATTTAAGAAATGCGGCTAGGTCTTTTGAAGAGCAGCGGTTTGGGGCTGAATCGATAAAAATGCATATCCGGGAGCTTCTTGGTCAAAAAGGAAAAACTTACCTTGAAACGCATTTGCAATCAGTCCGTTTTTGCTCCCTCATGCCGCTTCGTTCCATTCCAGCGCGGGTGATTCTTATCATGGGCATGCAGGAGGGAGCTTTTCCGCGCATTCCTTCTTTTTCCTCTCTCGATCGTTTGACCGGCAAGGAATCAGAGAAGGAATACTGCCCCACTTCGGCTGATCTGGACCGCTATCTTTTCTTAGAAGCGCTCCAATCGGCACAGGACTATTTCATCGTCAGCTATATCAATTATAGCAAAGAAGAGGCGAAGGAATTAAACCCTAGCCTGGCCGTCCAGGAGCTTTTTTCCTATTGCGACCGCTTCTATACGATCGAGGGAGCTATCCCCTCGAAAAGCTGTGTCTTCAGGCATCCGCTGCACCCTTTTGATAAAATGTACTTCGAAAAGCAGGCAGTTTTTAAAAATTATTCCCCGTTTGATTACCAATGCGCCAAAAGTTATTACTGGCCAACAAAAAGCAGCCCTCCTGCCTTTTTGGCCTATTTCACCCCCCCGACTTCCTTTGAGCTGCCCCTAGAAGAAAAGTCCATTGATATAAAAGACCTTAGGTCTTGCGCGAGCCATCCCATTAAATTCAATTTAAGAAAAAAACATCAAATTTATCTTGAAACGAGGGAAGACAGGGAAATTAAGGATTTTGAGCAAACGTCCCTTTCCTCCCTGGATAAATACATGGCAAGGCAAAGAGGGATTAAAGAGCCGCTTGAAAAGGTTTTCAGTTGGGCCGAAAAAGAGGGAAGGCTGCCGTTCGGGCTCTTCAAAGAAGCGGCATGTAGCCGCCTGGCTGCGGATATCCATGAATGGCAGCAGGCGCTTGATGAACATCATTTGAAACGAGAGTCCATTTTTTCGATTGAATTTTGCACAGCCTGTCAAGAGCCTCTCCTGATGGGCAAAAGGCTCTACCTGCCTGCCTTAAAAGTCGATGGTGTATCCATAAAAGGATCTCTGCCTGCTGCAACACCTAAAGGGCTTCTTTTGACAAACAAGGGGGCCTTTAGCGACCTGTGGAAAGCCTGGCCCGATTTTTTGCTGTATCATTATGCCGCCTCCTTCTTCTCCATGGAGAAACAACTGATTGCCTTGCAGGGCGGCGCGATCAAAGAGGCACCCTTCAATGATCCAATTCCCTATATAAAAGATTTTCTTGGCTATTATTCGTTTTGCACCGAGCATGTTTCACCCCTGCACCCCGATTGGCTTGGATTGATTGTCAAAGGAAATTCCGCCGGGCTGCAAAGCGCCTTGCAAAACTTGTATAAGCCCTCTTTCGGAGGGTATCAAAGTCCGGAACTCAAATGGGTCTTTCATTCCGGACAGCTCCCTTCAGCCGCACAAATCATTGATGAATGGAAAGAGGCGGCTTGCCGTTTATCAGCCATTATACAGGAATTGGAATGACTCCCTTTAATGTTCTAGACCGCGCAACTCAATTGCACCGCCATCATTTGCTTGAAGCCTCTGCAGGAACCGGAAAGACATTTTCTATCCAAAATATCGTTGCCCGCTTGCTTATCAGCAATTCTTCTCCGCTTGAGCTGTCTGAAATACTGGCTGTCACATTTACCCGGGCAGCAGCCAGAGACCTGAGGCAGCGTATAAGGGCCACCCTTGAAGAAGCCAGCCAACTCTTAAGCAACTATCTAAAGGAAAAAGTTATTCCGATGGAGGCCCCTGATTACCTTCAGGCCTTAATGGAAGAGGGGGAGAAGGAAACATTAAAGGCGAAAAAAAAGCTGCAGCATGGCTTGCATCTGTTTGATCAGGCGCAAATATTTACCATTCATGCCTTTTGCCATCGCATGCTAAAGGGGTATGCCCTGGAAAGCGGAGTCGGATTCCATGCCATTATGGGGCCTGAATGCTTCCCTCCTGAAGAAATGAAACGCGTTTTGCATGATTTTTTGCGCACTCAGGTACGTGAACCTTATTATAGCAAAGCCCAACTGGAGATCCTGCTCAAAGCTGATCCCGAGCAAAAAAGAATGGCAGAATTAGCTTTGCAAATGCATGAATTAACAGAAATTCCTGCCTATGATGAGCTTTACGCGGCTTTTTGCCAGGCCTTAAGCGAACTGAAAAACCGGTTCGGCTTAAGCTCGGCACCCCTTTTGGAAGATTTCCACGTTTTACGCCAATCCTACAGGCAGCAGCCGGGAGAGACGCAAAGCACCACCCTTGAAAAAGTCGGCCGCTTTAGCGCCCTTTTTGATCAGCAGCAGTGGTCTAAAGATGACTTCAACGCTCTTTTGCGGGATCAATGCGCCTGGTGCAAAGCCTTTAATGAAAATCTTTTAAAAAAGCAGCCGAAAACGCCCGGTCCGCTTCATTTTCCCGAATTAACCCGCCATTTAATGGAGCGGCTTGTGCCTATTCTCAGCCAGGCGGGCGATCCCTCTGCCTTGCTTATCCGCATGGCAAAGGGATTCCGGGCGCATGTGCGCCGTTTTTTTGAAGAAGAAGAAAGGATCGGGACCGACGATCTGCTTCGGAAAATGAAAGAGACCTTAAAGGAAAAGGATTTCTTAAAGCATATTCAGGCAGGCTTTAAAGCAGTGATCATTGACGAGTTCCAGGATACCGATCCGCTGCAATGGAGTTTATTTAAAACACTCTTTCTATCAGGGGAGTGGCCAGGGTGCCTTTATTTAGTCGGAGACCCCAAGCAATCCATCTATTCTTTCAGGCAGGCCGATATCTATACCTATCTGGATGCCGCAAAGGAGCTGGGGTCCTCTCACTGCTTCTCCCTGAATGTCAATTACCGTTCGCAAGAGAGCCTTGTAAAGGCTTTGAATTGCCTCTTTTCCATCCCGGCTTTAATCGGCCTTCCTCTTTTGAACAGCTCATTGCCCTACATGCCGGTCCTGGCGGCGAAAGGACCCTGGGAAGATGAGAGGGGGGCCATCCATTTTTTTATCGCCGAAGCCGAATCGAAAAAAAAATTGGAGGAGGCCGAGCAAGAGGTTTTTTTCCCATTTATGGCAGGTGAAATCCATCGTATCAAAAATGAAAAGGGCTTTCAATTCAACCAGTTTGCTGTTCTTGTCAAAGACAGGCATCAGGCCCAGCGCCTGGCTCATTATTTTCAATCCCAGGAGATTCCCTACCTTAACCAAAAAGGGATCAGCCTGGCAGAATCAAAAGGCTTGCACGCCTGTATCCACCTCGTGGAGGCTGTCTTACGGCCGGAAGACAGGGGAGTGGCTAAGCGGCTGCTTGCCTCCCCACTTATGGGCTGGACGGAAGAGAGGCTGAACAAGGGGCTGGTGTGGGAAGAAATTATTCCTCTTTTGCATCGTCTCGGTTCTCTATTACGAAATCAGGGATTTGCTGCCTTTTATGATGCATTCCTCCGAAGCAGTTGGGAGGGGGAAGAAACGGTGCTTCAGTCCCTCCTTTCAAGAAAAGAGGGGCTCGAACTGTATGAAGATTTACAGCAGATTGCCGAAACGGTCATCGACCATTATCAAACTGAGTGGCATTCCCCAGAAGAGATCGTCCCCTTTCTGGATCGTTTCCCCGATTGGGAGGAACATGACGACCCGCGGGCAAAACGCTTCAACGATCCCCTGAAGCCTGGTGTGAATATCATCACCCTTCATTACAGCAAGGGGCTCGAATACGACGTTGTGTTTGCCTTAGGGCTAGTCAATCAAGGCAGGGAGCCAGGCGACATCCTTCCAGTCAGGAAGGAGGGAACAGCGGTTCTGTGCCTGGTAGAGGAGGAAAGTCAGGAGTACAGGCACCATCTGGAAGAAATGGATGCAGAGAAGATGCGGCAGTTTTACGTCGCATTGACACGGGCAAAATGCCAGCTTTACATCCCTTTTTTGAAATACTCAGCCGCACGAAAAGTGAAAAAAGGGGAGGCTTCTCCCCTTGATCTCTACCTCGCCAAAAGGGACGGGGCGGGATCTTATGATGATTTGTATGAAGCGATTAATCGGGCGGACTCCAATCCGTTTGTCCGCTTCCTTGAAACAGACGGAAGAGAGAATGGAATCACTTTTTCCAGGCATCAGCTAATAGAACCGTGCAGAGGGAGTGCCAAAAAGGAAACAATTGATTTAATCCCATCCCATGCCCCTCCTTTGCAATTTTCTTCCCTTTTCATGACATCCTTTACGCAATTGAATAAAGCACATGTATTTCCCGCTCTTTCTCCGCCGCATGATTTACGAGCTCCTGAAAAAACAATCCATACCCTGCCGGCAGGGGCAGAAATGGGCATTTTCCTCCATTCATTGCTGGAAAAGATTTGTTTTAAAGATCCCCTTAAATCCTGCGTGCTCAGGCAAATTCGGCAGTCCCCCTACGCAGAATGGGAAGAGGTTATTTGCCGGCAGCTGGTTCATGTCATGCAGGCGAGTCTTGGTAGATTTACCCTGGCTGATCTGCAGCCCGATCTGCAATACAGGGAACACCCCTTCTTAATGCCCTATGAAAATGAAGCAGAGAGGGGTGTTATTAAGGGTGTCATCGATCTGGTTTTTCAGCATGAGAGAATGTATTACCTTGTCGATTGGAAAAGTAATTGGCTTGGACCCACTGGGGGGCATTATGCCGAAAGTTTCCTGAAGAAAGCCGTGGAAGACAATGGTTACGCCTTGCAGGTACAGATTTATAAGGAAGCGTTCAGGCGCTATTTATCCCTTGTCGAAACGCGTCCCTTTGAAGCCTGTTTTGGCGGAGTCTATTACATTTTTTTGCGAGGTGTACAAAAGAATACACAAGCAGGAATTATAAAATTATAAAATGCAATTTTATGGTTTATAATGCTTAGGCATTATCTATCCGCGCGTGGTGTAGCAGCCCAGCCACAGCCATTCATGCCACCCTCTTTCCCGGCTTCAAATTATTTTCAAATGCCAGCTATTATGCCTTCCTCAAATGAGCTGCCATAATAGACATCTTGCGTAACTTAAATTTTAATGCATAATATCTCCTTCTAAGAGTGAGGGCAAATGGATAAATACAGAAAAATCAAAAAACTTAATCCAATAGAATTTAGAAGATTGACCGGTGTTCGACCAGATACCTTTCAA
>JAJTHR010000142.1 GCA_021298935.1 Parachlamydia sp.
ATCAATCATAGGGATTTAAGTGAAAGTTGAGCTGTATAAGAAGGCAGCCTGCCGATGCTTAAGTAGTCAAACCCTTTTTTTGCCATTTCTTCAGGCTTATACTGGTTGCGTCCATCAAAAAAGGCATTGCCTTTCATGACCTTTAGCAGGCTTGTAAAATTTAAAAGACGGAATTGCTTCCATTCTGTCAAAAGGATCAATGCATCCGCTCCGTCCGCTGCTTCGGTTTCATCTTTACACCAATAAATATGCGGTGAATCGAGCAATTGCCTCGCTTTTTGAAGGGAGATTGGATCGTAAAGTTTCAGACAGGCCCCTTCGTGCAGCAATTTTTCAATCAGGATTAAGGAGGGAGCTTCCCGCATATCGTCAGTATCCGGTTTAAAAGAGAGCCCCAGCAGGCCAAAGGTCTTGCCCGTGAGCCCTCCTTTATCGGCATAATAGGACTTCATTTTATCCCAAATGACATGTTTCTGAGCCTGGTTGACTTCATGCACGGCTTTTAATAAATAGAGGGGGTAGGCGTGCTCGTAGGCTTGTGCGATCAGGGCGCGAATATCCTTTGGCAAACAGGATCCGCCAAATCCGGGGCCTGGATAAAGGAACTTATTCCCTATCCTTTCATCCGAACCGAGGGCTTTACGGATTGAATTGATATCGGCACCAACCCGTTCACAAAGTCCTGCCATTTCATTCATGAAAGAAATACGCGTGGCAAGCATTGCATTGGCGGCATATTTTGATAATTCAGACGAAAGAATATCCATGACGAGCAGCCTTTCGTGATTGAGCATAAAGGGGGAGTAAAGCTCGCGCATTTTTTGTGCGGTTTCAGGCTTATCAACACCGATGATGATGCGATCGGGCTTCATAAAATCATGAACCGCATTCCCTTCCTTTAAAAATTCAGGATTGGAGACCACATCGAATTCAATGTCAACTGCGCGCCCGGCCAGCTGCTTTTCAATGATGGCTGCAACACGATGCGTCGTTCCGACAGGCACAGTCGATTTTGTAATAACGATGCAGGGGCGTACGATGTGGTTGCCAAGGCTTCTGGCCACATTCTCTACCTGGCTGGTATCAGCTCTTCCTTGCGTGCTTGTCGGTGTATCAACAGCAATAAAACAATAATCGGCTTGTGCGACGCTCGAGTAATCAGAAGTAAAAAGCAATCTTCCTGCCTGAATATTGCGGCGAACCATTTCTTCCAGGCCAGGTTCATAAATGGGTATTTTTCCTTGCTGCAGGGTAGTGATTTTTTCTTCATTAATATCCAGGCAGATCACCTGGTAGCCCATTTCTGCAAAACAAGTGGCCGTAACGAGCCCCACATAACCAATACCAACAACCAGCAAAATCATTTTCTTACCTAATATCCGGAAACAAATTAAAAATTATTACACGCAAAGCGGTTCTACAGCACTAACCTTCCTATTGCTTCTTTGCGTTCTTTGCATTTTTTGTTGTTCCCTTTGCGTTTAATCATTTTGGAACAATTTGGGACAATAATAGCGAAAGGGCCAATTCTCTAAAAGTGGTTAAAAATATCTTGTCTTTTTTTGCGATGGTTTTTTTCATTTTTCAAAATTCATTTTATGGGAGAAGCTCATGTTTGTGGGCTTAGTAGCTGCTTTTTTATTAGTTTTTTCTCAGCTTCCTGCTGACGAGGTATTATACCACGCGCGGATAGGTCTTTAAATTTTTCATCGGCATCTGTTGCGTCCCAGCTCATTGCTCGATCTTGCAAACTTATCCAAGTTTGCTGCGATCTCCGCAATGTACTGGGACATAAAATCTCGCCGCCAAAAATTTAAGAACCTACCCGCGCGCGGTATAGTAACCTGAATTTCAGGCATCTTGCGGCCATCTGAAAAGAAATTTCATCTTGACAATAGTTAAAACTATTGCCTTCGATGAAATTTTTTCCAGCTATCTCGCAATCTACCTAACTTTCAAGCAGATAAACTTCAAACTCAGGTTAATAGGGGTTATTTGAAAATAACTTTAATTTTCTATTTTTTTATAATAATATTTAATTATAAACATTGGATGATTTACGAATTAATAATTAGTTTATATAATAAAGATATTCATGTTTTTAACAAGGGCCTCATGAAATTCCGATCTTATTGCAAAATCCAACAACTTCTTAATAAAAAAATAATATTATTTCATTACGATTATGTTTTTATTATAGGGGGATTAAAGTGATATTTAATAATTTAGATAAAATTAGTTTTAATAATGAATATATTCCTTTAATAAATGCCCCTTTAGTCGAGCAAAAAATTAAATTTTTGACTAAAGGTATCCGTGAAACTCTTTCGGCTGAAGACCAAATGGAAGTCTTGGAACTTAACTTCGAATGCAGTGGATTAGAAGTTCGCATAATAAAAACTAAGGAAATAAAAAATTATGATTTAGCCCAATTAAAGGATGATCAACAATTTCGTTTAGTGGAACTCGTGCATCTCATCAATGAAATAGCCATTCAAAACTTGCCCCCAGAGCAAGCTGTCTCTACTTCTCTGCCTCAAGTGACCCTAAAAGAGCCAGATAGTCGAAATTTTATTTTAAAATTTTTTCGATACATTCAAAAATGGTACAAAGAAAGCTATATCTTAAACCCAGCCATCCATCAGTTTGTAAATAATCAATTACAAAAAGTAAAGACAGAAAAAGAATTAGAAGAAATTTGGCTGAACGAGTCAAAAATCAATGCCTTTATTGAAAAACAATTTCTCAACCTAAATGAAGGTTTTAAAGACCCTCTCTTTCCTAAGGAGATGATTGTTTCAAGCTTTAATGAAAAATTTCTAGAACATTATAAATTGGCTCATTTAGATATCCTTAAGAAACCAATCTCATCCCACCAAATCCATTTATTGAGAAGTGAAGATAAAGTCAGCAAATGGGCATTAGAATTCGATCATTTAGAAAAGGCGTTGAGTAACTTGGCTCTATCAAAAGGCTATGAGTCTAAAGCCGACATCATGAGCCAACTCAATAAGCTTCAAGAAGACAAAGAGGAATTGTTGGCTGCAAAACAAGGTTTAGAAAAGAGGTTGCAGGAGGTTGAGCTTTTAATCGAAAAGGATGAATTGACCATTCAAATTCGACTGATGGATGAAGCCATTGATTTAAATGAAAATCTTTTAAAAGAAGTCACAGAAGACTTAAGGGAGTATAAAACCTTAGCTGAAGCCACATATACAAATTTAAGGCGATTGAATGATCAATGGAATAATTGGTTAGTCCAAACATCCGTTCAACACATTCCGCTTCAGACACTCGCTTCCATACCCTTCAACGTTTACACTGAGGATGTTCTTTTGGCGACTTGGGAAAGAGTGTTAAATGAGTTAGCGCAAAAAGGAAACTTAAACGACTGCACTTTTTTTGACCCAAAAAAAATTAGGAATGCCGATGCTTATTTAACTGCTTTTTATTTCTTGCCAGAAGAAATTAAGAAAATTTTAGCAGATAAAATGACTGTAGACGCTGAATTACTAAAAACGATTTTATGCAATCAAAAGGATACCCTTAAACTAAAATCAGTTTCCCTTTATCAAGGCGCAACTGATCGGCAAAAAACTTATGATAAATTATTGGCTCCTTTATTTGAAAAAACAATCGAGTCTTATTTTGAAAAAGATGTCGATGCCTTAGAATTAATTGAAGTGCTTAGTGATCGCGATTCGTATTTTCTTAAGGATACGTGCGCAAAGGCGAGCAAAATTTTAAGCGTCAATAAAATCGATACTGCTTTTTTAAAATTGACTGAAAAAGATTTAATTGACCATTTAATTAACGAACTAGAATTGATGGGAGCTGATAAATATCTTTTAGCCCCAGATCAACTGCAACGCCTGTTGGATTTAAGAACTCAAAAATCTGACCAAAAAAGAAAGGCTGCTGAAGATACCGTAATTATTCAACAATTCAAAGTGGACCTTACTGAAAAGGAAAATCAATTAATTCATGTAAATAAGAAAATTCAAAATGAATTAAATCATCCTATTTCTTTAACTTTAAAGGTCTCTTCAGTTGAAGTTCCGCTATTAAGTTTAGAAAAAGTACAGTTGAAAGACTACATAATAGATAAAAAAAAGGAACTTACACAGCTAGAGCAACAAGTAAAGGTAATAAAATCTAAAAGTAAAAAAGCAATTATTCCTCAAACTCTGCAAAAATCAATTAATCATTTAAAAAAAGAGGCTATTCCCCTCCTGGAAAGGGGGTTGACAGAATGGGATCAACGTGCCGACTTTTTCCCTTCTCAATACAT
>JAJTHR010000329.1 GCA_021298935.1 Parachlamydia sp.
ATAATATGATATCTTCTGCCCCAATCGGTTTTATGCTCAAAAAAGCGGCACAAGTTGCCGATGGCCTCAAGCAATCCGCCTATTTCCTTTTTTACCTCGCTTCTCTGCACTTTGACAGCCACTTTTTTACCATTCGCCAACTCTGCTAAGTGAATTTGGCCAATTGAAGCCGCAGAAAGGGCCTCTTCATTGAAATTCTTATAAATTTTTTTTGGCTCCTGGCCGAGCTCCTCTATCATCATTTTGTTTCTTCTTGCTGAGTGTGATATGAAATTTCAGCGCCAAATAAGATAATCAGCCAACTGTAATTCAGCCAAATAAGAAACAGAGGAACCGCGGCAAAACTTCCGTAGATAGCGCCATAGCTTGAGGCTTTTAACTGAAAAGTCACATAGATCCATTGCCAGATAAAAAATAGGATTCCAGCAACGATGCCCCCAATAATACCTGCTTTCCAGGTCACTGAGGTATTGGGCAAGTACATGAATAGAAAAATAAAAAGGCTCCATCCCACAAAAGCGGAAATTAAGTGAAATACGATGGTTACAAGCGGTGTCAGATAATTAAATAAGGGGATGGACTCCGATGCGGTAATTGCAGTTGTCGAGCTATAAAGGATGATGCTGCTGGCTGCGACAATAAATAGGGGGAAGAGCAAAATAATAGGTGTAAAGCTTTTTATTTGCCCACAAAAAGAGCGGGGAGGAACCTTCCAAATTTCATTAAAAAAAGCAGCAATATTTCCAATCGTTTTTAACACTGTCCAAAAAAGTAGCACAAGCCCGAAGCTTGCAATCTGCCCCCCCTTAGTTGTCTTAAGGGTTGAATTTGAGAATTCAACAAGCTTTTCAGCCACCTCCGGCTGCTGCTCAAATTGCTGCTCAACTTGCTTTTTAAAATTTTCATCCAGCCCGAAACTTTGCGCCACTCCAAAGCTGATAGCCAATAAAGGAATAATAGCTAGCAAGCTGTAAAAAGTGAGCGTGGATGCTTTGTCAAATCCCTTATCATCGATAAAACCCTGAATGGAAGAGAGGGAAATTCTTATATATTTGAATAGGAAGCGTTTAAAAAAAGAGGCGCTTTCACCCACCTTCCAGGATTCAGGCTTAAAAAAATCGATGATTTTTTGCAGCATAATTTTTCCTTGTAATTGGAATTCTAATAAAGCTATAGCAAATAAAGGAGCGTTTACACAAATAAATAAAATTATTTTTATTACTTTTTGTATTATTTCATTTTTCACTCTGCTGATGAATGTGCTCCTTTCATATTTTTTCAATCAAAATTTCTTTAATACTTTAAAAACACGGCGTGAAGAATTGATTGAAGTGGTGAACTTCGAAATTTTCTAACCCATTTGGTGGATGCGGAAACAGGAGAAAGGGGGTATGTCATCACAGGAAATTCCCTTTATCTTGAGCCTTTTGATAAAGCCCTGCAATATTTTAATTCACCCCGGTTAAAAAAATTTAAAGTACATGAAAAATTGAATGAGGAAAGTCAAATAGCTGTGTTAAACAAAATGGCTGAAAAAAAGCTCGAGCAACTTAGTGAAATTAACAAATTAAGAAAAGAAGAAGGTTTTGATGAAGCTGCAAAAGTGATTGCCTCCGGAAAAGGGAAGGATTTGATGGATGAAATTCGTAGCGTCGTGGATGCGGAAATTGCCAGCAAGCAGGAAGGCTTAAGGGAATTGGATGAGAGCATTCAAGATAAAATGCACAAGACAACTCTGTTGTTATTGGCGACAAATTTAATTTCTTCCCTCCTGGCCCTATGCCTTTATTCCATTTATCGATCCATGCGCAAAATTCAGGCAAAGGACAGGGAACTCTCGCATGCCTATCAGCAACTCGATGAAAGTTCCGCAATGAACCAGGCCATCCTAACCTCAACGAATGATGCCATCATTTCCGTTGATTCCAATGGAATCATTACCACATTTAATCCCGCTGCTGAGCACTTGCTTGGATACTCAAAAGAGGAAATGGTAGGGAAGTTAACTCCTCGCTCTTTTCATTTGGACGATGAAATCGAGTCACGGGCTGTTCAATTATCCAAGCAATTGAGCCGTTGGATCCAACCCGGTTTTAATGTGTTTACAACACTCCCGGATGCCGGGACCCACGATACCAATGAATGGACTTATGTGCGTAAAGACGGCACACGGGTTCCTATTCTTCTTTCGGTAACAGCAATAAGGGACCAAACAGGAAAGCTCACCGGATATGTGGGCTTTGTGAAGGACATTACAGAAAGAAAAGAAATCGAACGGATGAAAAATGATTTGATTGCCATGACAAGCTACCAGTTGCAATCCCCTGTTGTTGCCATTAAAGGATCGCTCGATCTGCTTTCCCAGCAAGAATTTAACCTCTCTGAAAAGGCCAATAAAGTTCTCGAGCTTGGGAAAAAATACTGCAAACGCTTATTAAAACTGACAGATGACATATTAAATATCCAAAAAATTGAATCGGGAAAAATGGATATCCATCTTCAACCGATCAATGCAGCGGCTTTTCTATCTCAGATCATTCTTTCCTATATGCAGATCGCTCAACAATCAGGGGTTAAATTGACTCTCTCTGCTGTAGAGCCCGCCATGAATTTTGAAGGGGATGAGGAACGCTTGGGGCAGGTAATTGACAATTTAGTGGAAAATGCCCTTCAACATTCACCGAAGGACAGTCAGGTGGGATTGAAAGCCTATGAAAAAAATAACCGTGTGCATTTTGAAATCTCTGATCAAAGGTCCGGAATTCCTGAGGAATTAAGGGACAGTCTTTTTCAAAAATTTCCAGGAATTCTAAAGGAAAAATCAGGGGATCGGGACTTTGATTTATACTGCCACCTTGAACATTGGACACGAATTTGCGATAAATGAACGCAAAAACAAGGAGATCCAGTATGGAAGTTGGTCAAGCCAAACGTTGGACAGCATCACGAAAAATAGAGGTAGTGCTTCGTCTTTTAAGGGGG
>JAJTHR010000150.1 GCA_021298935.1 Parachlamydia sp.
AATTTGACTTGTGATCACCTTCATCTTTAAAAGATCTCTCCTTGTTGATATTCAAAGATATCAACTTCGAAAAGATCTTTTAAATCTGAAGCGCTGACAAGTCAACTTTATGGTTTTATTTTTGGGAAATGGTATTATTTGTAAAAAAAGCATTCGCCAGGTTAAGGCAATGTCGAATTTAAATTCTTCATAATAATGATCAACTAATGCGTCTTTTTTCTCGTCAGGTATTAATGAATAAATTTTTCTATAAATTTCAAATTCTTTCCAATACTTACAATGTCTTTTTTTCTTTAAATAGACTCTTTTTTTTAACTCCTATTAAATGGTTTTTAATTACCAAATAGTTATCTTTAACACTCTTTTGATATATTAACTACTCATTCCATTCAGTTTCCAAAATCAATTTTCTTAACGAGTTAAAAGGGCCGAAATCTTCTACTTCCAAAAGATAAAGGTGTCTGGCAATTATTCTTATAAATTTTCTATTTCTTCAGAAATTATAAAATTTGTGTTATTTAGCTTTTATTGAACCATAATTAATAATTTTTATAGAAATTCTGCTAAATTTACTTTTTCTTCACCTTTGTGTGTATGCTTGAATACTGTGCATCCAAGAGTAGTGATTTTAGTGAAAAGTACATTTAATCCGTTAATAGACTGGATATCAGAATGAAAGGGGATCGGATAATAGTTTTTAATAAGACCCAACAAACAAATATTATGAATTATAACATCCTTGATATAATTTATACTATCTTATGAAATAATTTTTATTTATTAAAGTTAAGATGTAATTAAGATTTTTTTCTTCCTTTAAAATGCTTTTTTTTGTAACGAAGGTCATTTACCTGCGAGTGAACCATGCTACTGCTTGCCTTGAAAATGTTGATCGGAAATAAGTCCTCCTGCATTGGGATTATTTTTGGCGTTTTTCTATCGACGTTATTGATCTCCCAGCAATCGGCCATTTTTTTGGGCTTGATCACCAGGTCCTACCGCATGATAACAGATATCCCCGCACCGAATGTCTGGGTGGTAGATCCTGCCACTGAAAGCGATGACCGTTTCAGGGCCATGCCTGATGCCTTTTTAGACATTGTGCGCAGCACTGAAGGGATTGAGTGGGCCATGCCTATCGGCCGCTCAAGCGTTTCGCTCATTACACCGACAGGCATTTTTGAAATTTGCCGTCTTTACGGCGTGGATGATGCAACGCTTGTCGGCGCCCCCGCCCAAATAATCGAAGGCGATGTGCAGGATTTAAGAAGAGAGGGAGGCATTATAGTCGATGTCTATTCCGCCAATGACTCGCTCGCTTCCAGAAGCAAAAATGGTGAATTGATTCCCTTGAAAGTAGGCGATGAGTTAGAAATAAACAGCAGGAGGGCGGTCGTGGTGGGAATTTGCCAAATTACGCAGGGCTTCTATCCTCAGCCGATTATTTTTACCACCTTTTCGCAATTTCGCGCATTTAATCCCTCCCTCGTCAACTCGCTGGCCTACATTGCCGCTAAAACATCCCAGGAAGCCGACTTTGATCAAGTCATCGGTCAGATTAAACGCCACCCGTCTCTGCATGCCATGAGCAAAGAGCAGTTCCGGGATAGCATCGTCCGTTCTTTTTTAAAAACAGGCATTTTAATCAATTTCGGCCTGTCTGTTGCGCTTGGCATCATTATCGGATTTTCCATTGCCGGCCAGCTTTTTTACAGTATGACGCTGGAAAATATGATGTATTACGCTTTGATCAAATCGGTAGGGGGAACAAATCGTATGGTCTTTTCCATGATCATCCTGCAAGCCATCGTCGCAGCAATTATTGGATTTTTGCTTGGAATAGGAACGACGCTGCTATGGGGGCAGGCTATCCAGGGAACAACGCTTGCTTTTCTCTTTCCCTGGCAGCTATTAGCATTGACAGGATTGATCATTTTAGTCATATGCCTATTTACTGCCGGATTAAGTATTTATAAAATTTCCCATACCGATCCTAAAGTGTTGATGGGTAACTAATGGAAAAAGCGCTTGTTCGATGCCATAGCATCACAAAAACATACGGAGAAGGCGACAATCAGGTTGAGGCACTAAAAGGAGTGGACCTTTCTATTTATCAAAATGAACTCACTTTGCTAGTCGGCCCCTCAGGTTCAGGGAAAACGACCCTTCTTTCGATCATTAGCACGATTCTCTCCCCAGATTATGGCGAGCTCTACCTAATGGACCATGAAATACACAAAATGAATGAGAAGGAAAAATCTGAATTTCGGAGAGATAAACTGGGCATTGTCTTTCAATCGCTTTTTTTGATTCCCTCCCTGACTGTCATTGAAAATGTCACTTTGCCTTTGATTGTGGCAGGAGCGCCCAGGGAAGCAGCCGTCGAGAAAGCACATGCCCTGTTACATCAGCTGCATATCGGCAACCGGGCCCATTGCCCCCCTTCCCAATTGTCGAAGGGACAGCAGCAGCGGGTTGCCATCGCAAGGGCCATGATCAACGAATCAAAAATCATTGTCTGCGATGAACCGACAAGCGCTCTTGACCAGTTTACCGGTTCTGAAGTGATGAACCTATTAAAAGAATTGGCGATGAATCATGAAAAAGCAGTGCTTGTCGTCACTCATGATCATCGCACGTTTTCTTATGCTAATCGTATCATTGAAATGAATGACGGAGCCATTAAAAGAGACAATCCATGAAAAGAACTTACTTTTACCTTCTCGCGGGCCTCGCCCTTGCTTTTCTTGTTTTAATATTTTTTATGCTGCTCAATCAAGGGTCAGCACCCCCGCCTGTCAGTAAATCTGAGACGCATTCAATTTCCCCATTTCCCTCCTCGATTTCTGCTTTAGGGGTCGTAAAGGCAGGGAGTGAAAATATCATGATAGGGACGCCTGTCAACCGTCTGGTTCAAACCATCTTCGTCTCGGTCGGAGATACGGTTGTAAGGGGAGATCCCCTTTTTAAACTGGATGACAGGGATCTGGAAGCTGATCTGCGAACTCAAAAAACAGCTTATGAAATTGCTGTTGCCGAACTAAAAAAATTAGAGGTGCTCCCACGCCCGGAAGATCTGTTTACTGCCGAAGCTGATTTGCAGAATGCCGCCATCGAAAAGGAACAGACTGAAAGGCGTTATAACTTGACGCAACGTCTAAGCGATCCGAGGGCCTTAAGTCAGGATGACATCAGCAAACGCTTTGCCACGTATAAACAAGCAGAAGCAAAATGGGAGCAGGCTAAGGCTCATTTGTCAAAAGTGAAGGCGGGGACCTGGGAGCCCGACCTTGAAATCGCCGAGCTGAAAGTCCAGCAAGCGAAAAACCAGGTCATGAAAGTCCTGACTGAAATTGACAGGATGAACGTGCGCTCACCAATCGATGGGAAAGTGCTGCAAATTAAAATTCACGAGGGAGAGCTCCCCACAATTAGTAATACTCCTTTGATGGTCATTGGAAATATTGAAGAAAAAAAACTCGAGGTGAGCATTAACCAATTTAATGCGAGCAATTTTAACCCCAAAGCCTCTGCGGTCGCTTATCTACAGGGGGATTCCTCGCATGAATATCCGCTTGAATTCGTAAAACTGGAACCTTATCTGGTCAGCAAACAGCATGTGGCGAGCAATCTGGCCGAAAAAGTGGACACGCGGGTTCTTCAGGTGACCTATCGTTTCAAAGACACCCCGTCCAACCTTTATGTCGGGCAGGTGATGGATGTTTTTATTGATACGTCGAAGGATCACGGCCATGAACCTTAAGCCCTTTGCCCTGTTGTTTCTTTTTCTGGCCGGCTGTACGCTTCCCGCTCCCTATACGCCGCCGCACATCGATATGCCTTGCCAATGGTCAAGCGATCTGGAAGACGGGATGCGGGATGAGCAGAATCAATGTTTTAACTGGTGGGAAGCCTTAAACGATCCCTTGCTTAATCGTTTAATGGATGAAGCGGCTGCGCAAAATAAGGATCTGGCCATTGCGGGAACCCGCCTGCTGGAAGCACGAGTAGCATTAAAGGGAAAAGCCTATCGTTATTTGCCGCATGTCGATGGATCCTTCATGGTAGGCCATCTAAACCTGCATAACAATAAAGCTCTTTGCGATCTTGTAGCTCCCTGTTCCCCTTGCCGCAAAAAAAGCCGTGCGCTCAACTTGAATTTCTTTGAACTCGGTTTTGATGTTGATTGGGAAATCGATTTGTTTGGCACCGGCCAATTTGAAAAAAGAGCTGCGGAGGCCCGCTTGGATGCCTCCAACGATCAATTTGAAGGGGTGTTTGTCACCCTTTCTGCTGAAATCGCCCGCCATTATGTGGAGCTGCGCGGAGCTCAGCTGCGGCTTGATTTAATTGAACAAACAATGGCAGCGCAAAAAGAGCTGCTTGGCCTCACAAAGGACTTGGTGAAGGCAGGAGATTCCGATGCGATTGCAGCTTCGCAAGTGGAAGAGCAGTACTGGACGCTCGCTGCTGAACAACCCCTGCTTGAACTCGCCATTCAAAAGACGAAGCACCGTCTTTCAATCCTTTTAGGACTCAACCCCGGTGAGTTAGCGTGCGAATTAAGCCTGCCCGGATTTCTGCCTGCCCTCCCCTATGATAAGCCCATCGGCATTCCTTCCGACCTATTAAGGAGGCGTCCGGACGTGCGGGCCGCCGAAAGAACCTTGGCCGCTGCCTATGAAGAAATAGGGAGCGCCGAAGCAGAATTTCTACCCCGCTTCTCATTGAAAGGTTTTGTGGGAGATGTGACAACCCGAAGCCAGGATCTTTTCAATCCGGCAAAAAGCGGCCTCTGGTGGGCAGGCCCCCAAGTATTAGCGCCCCTATTTAACAGCCATCTGATCAAACAGCATGTCGAGTTGAATAAAATTCAAGCGAGAAGAGCTCTCTTTACCTATCAAAAAACAGTATTGGAAGCATTGGAAGAGGCAGAAAACGCCCTTGCAGCCTTCCATGCAGAAATGGAACGGGGGCGCTATTTGCAGCAGGCAATCGGATCGGCAAAGAAAACGCATGCTTTAACCTATGATCTTTACCACCAGGGATTCAAAAGCTACAGTGACACACTTTTGTCGCAACGCAACTTGTTCAATGCTCAAAGTGCATCCATACAAGCAGAAGTCAACAGTCTCGTCCACTTCATTATTCTCTATAAAGCTCTAGGGGGCGGGGGGGGATTGCGATGCCAAGCAGATTGCTATTCCCCCTAAATAACTTGACACTTTCCTAGCTCCCCCTCTCTAAGTTTTAAAAATTATTTTACATAAAGTTGTTTGTAAATTATATTTTTTAAAATTTATATCCAAGCTTAGAGACAAGTAGAATTATAATACCATTTCCCAAAAATAAAACCATAAAGTTGGCTTGTCAGCGCTTCAGATTTAAAAGATCTTTTCGAAGTTGATATCTTTGAATATCAACAAGGAGAGATCTTTTAAAGATGAAGGTGATCACAAGTCAAATTTA
>JAJTHR010000051.1 GCA_021298935.1 Parachlamydia sp.
AAAAAAAGGTTCAAAATCAAGTGAATAAATTGCTGTGAGTTAATTGAGAACAAGTTAAAATAGACGCTTCATAGGGAGAGAGATGGATCACAGCGATTACATGCAAATGGCCTTGGCATTAGGCGAAAAAGCACGGTTACACGCACCGCCTAACCCCTGGGTTGGTTGTGTGATCGTAAAAAATGCACGCATCGGTGGACAAGGGTTTTCCCATCCGCCCGGACAAGCGCACGCGGAGGTCAATGCGTTGCGCGAAGCAGGAGGCGAGGCAAAAGGAGCGACGCTGTATGCCACACTTGAGCCCTGTAGCCATTACGGTCGCACGCCCCCTTGCGTCAATGCCATCATCGAAGCAGGGATCCGGGAAGTATACATAGCTGTCCGCGACCCGGATCCTCGTGTGAGCGGCAAGGGAGTCGCTGCCTTAGAGAAAGCAGGCATCCGTGTCATTCAAGGCATTTGTGAAGAGGATGCGCAAAAAACTCTCCGTCCCTACTTTCACCACCGCCAAACCGGCTATCCCTTTACCATCGTAAAAATGGCGTCCAGCCTAGATGGAAGGGCCGCTGCCGCGGATGGCACCTCCCAATGGATCACCGGAGCCGAAGCCCGCGAAGATGTTCAATGTGAAAGGGCCTATTCACAGGCAATCTTAATTGGCTCAGGCACCGCCCTAGCCGATCGGCCCCAATTGACTGTCCGGCATCCTGCTATTCAATTGCCTGCGCCTCCTCTTCGTGTGCTTCTTGACACAAGAGGAAGAGTGCCGGCCGCCGGTCCCTTATTTGACACAGCACTTGCCCCGACTTTGGTGATCACAGCATGCGCTCCGGAAGAGAGGAAAGCAGAGTGGGAAAGGCAAGGGGCGGAAGTGGCGACCCTCCCGACCGATTCCACAGGTCATATTTCGTTGAAGAAGGCGTGGGAACTATTAGGAAGCAAGGGAGTTTTACAAGTCTTCGTGGAAGGCGGACCTTTTTTACAAACCTCTTTAATCAAGGAAGGAATCGTAAATACCCTCTTGCTTTATGTAGGACCATTATTAATAGGTGAAAAAGGGAAGCCCATTTATATGGAGCACATCCCTACTTTAAAAGATGCGCTGCACTTTAATTTGTCAACGATCAAGAAGCTCGGCAACACCGTACGGCTCGATTACTCGATATAAAGCAGCAAGCTTTTTAAATAGTTGCTTTCGGGATGAAAAATATTGATGGGATGATCAGAAGCAAGCCGGTGCTTACCGACTACGCGAACTTCCCTTTTAGCCTCAACTGCTGCCTGAAATAAAACTTTTTGAAAAAGTTCCTCGTCCACATGATGAGAGCAAGAACAGGTAAGAAGGAGCGAGCCGGGGGGCATTTTTTGCATGGCCAGGCGATTGATATCTTTATAGCCGCGGCAAGCCGCTACTACATCTGTTTTCCTTTTAGCGAATGCCGGCGGATCCAAAATGACGATATCATAAGGAAGGGGGCGTTCTCTTAAAAAAGAAAACGCATCTGCAGCAATGCCTTGATGACCTTGATGGAACCCATTTAAAACAACGTTTTCTTCAGCGCCCTGGATGGCTTCCTTTGAAATATCCATTGAATCCACTTGCACAGCTCCACCAGCTAGGGCATAAACCGAAAATCCCCCGGTATAGGAAAAGGCATTTAACACTCTTTTTCCGGCCGCCAGGGTACGCACCCAGTTGCGCATTTCACGCTGATCAAAAAAGAAGCCTGTTTTTTGGGAGCGAATTAAAGATGTTTTGAAAAGAAGTCCGTTTTCTTGGAAAGTCACTTCACTTGTCTCCCCCCCAGATAAAAAACCTTGTGTTTCTTTTAAACCCTCTTCCTTGCGTGAGGGTAAAAGTGATTTTTCATAAATGGCTCGCGGCTTGAAATGGTCATTTAAAAAATTGACCAGCCAGTCCTTAATGCAATCAATGCCTTTGGTTGCAATTTGCAAAACTAAAATATCGTCGTAAACATCAAGCGTCAATCCTGGAATCCCGTCCCCCTCTCCATGAATGAGACGGTAACCGTTCGTTTCGCTGTGACTGAATAATGTTTTTCTGAAACGTTGCGCGGCGAGAATGCGCTCGCCAATGCTTTCAAGCGGCGGCGTTTGATCAAAGGAAACAACTCGGCCCACGATCGAAGAGCGGCGGTTAAAATACCCGTATCCCAGGAAAAGGCCCTCGGACGACTGAATGGGAAGAAATTGACCATCGTCAAAGGGAGGAAACGACTGAACAGCCCCGGAAAAAATCCAATGGTGCCGATTTTTCAAGGGCTTTTCTTTTTGCGGCTTTAGGATAACAGGCACGTTTTAGCTCTCTTTGCTTTGTCCAAGATGTTGAATCTTTTCAACGTGAGCCTTCCATTTCTCCTTCAAATTTTTGACGCTTTCTTCAAAAATCCCCATTTGATCCTGCAGATTGGAAAAAAGGGAGGCAATCAAATCGGTTACATTTTTTTGAGTGGCTTTTGGGTGGCTTTTATTAAAAGACAAAACCGCCTCAAGGGCCTGTTCGATGCGTTCGTTCACTGCCTGATGAGAAGCTTCATTTTCAGGGGCAACGCTCATTTTTTTCTGATCGATGTGATGGATGTTCGCTTCAACAGTGTAGAGTTCTAATGCATGGATCAATTCTTCGATTTCGTGATCGGTCACACTGTTTTGGCAGATATTTTTTTCAACATTTTTAATCTGATTTGTTAAAGGGCCAAGCTTTTCAATAAATTGAGGTTCTTGAAACAGGGGCTTTTCAACCATATAATGCGCTCCTCCAAATTGCATGTTCATTCTCTCCTTTAAGATTTAATAAAGAATAGTCCACAACGTTTAAATTGTCTAATAAAAGTATGCGAGGTATAATAATTACATGAAAAAAACAACTACTTCCTGGAATAAAGTCGGCGGATGGTACAATGACACAGTCGGCGAACAAGGTCACTATTACCACCAGGCGATCATTATTCCCAATGTCATGCGCATGCTGGATACGGCTAAGCAACCAGGCGCACTTCTCGATATAGCATGCGGACAGGGAATCCTCAGCCGGCATCTACCTCAGGATTTCAGCTATTTCGGGGTAGACATCTCCCCGCGCCTGATCAAAGCTGCCGAGCAGTATACTAAAAGCCAAAAGCATCAATTTGCAGTAGGTGATGCCACAATGCCATTGCCGACCAAACGGTGTGATTTTACGCATGGGGCCATTATTCTGGCATTGCAGAATATTGAATTTCCCAAAAAAGTTTTTGAACAGGCCTATAAGCATTTGCTCCCCGGCTCCCCGTTCATTATTGTATTAAATCATCCCTATTTTCGCATTCCCCGCCAGTCCTCTTGGCAGATTGACCAGGAAAAGAAATTGCAATTCCGCCGCATCGATCGATACATGTCCGATTTAAAAATCCCTATCCAAATGCATCCGGGGAAAAATGAGGGAGAAACAACATGGTCATTCCACCATCCCTTATCTTCTTACACGAAATGGCTGCATGAGACCGGCTTTTCCATCGATTACCTTGAAGAGTGGTGTTCAGATAAGGTGAGCGAAGGAAAAGCCGCTAAAATGGAAAACAGAAGCCGCGCCGAGTTTCCCCTATTTATGGTCTTGGCTGCCAGAAAAAAGGGATGAGAGGGTGTCTACAAAATCCGATCGGCTGATCATATTTTGTAGTTACCCCCTAACATACCCATTTTTAAAGTCACTGCGGTCGCCATTTTGAATCCTTCGACAATCAGGAAAGGGAGCAGCCCTACCTGGATCGCTTGCTTCCACCCAAGGCTAATGCTCAGCCAGCTTACGCCCATGCCATAAATGATTACTTCAGCACATAGCACAGCCAATCCTAAGCGCCAAAACGTATGCATAGAACGGGATCCTGCCAGGCGTCCTGCTGCGTAAGCGGCGAAGGGAAAGCTCAGTAAGAAGCCCGCTGTCGGACCAGCCATCCATAAGGGGTTGGAAAGCCCCCCATGAAAGACAGGAAGACCGGCTGTCCCCTCTGCAAGGTAAAGGATGAGCGCATAAAAAGACTTTTTAGACCCCATAAATAAAGCTAATGTAAGGACCCCGAAGACCTGGAGTGTGGCTGGAACAGGGAAAAGGGGAATTTCAATTTGAGAAAGGAGAGCCATGTAAAGGCTTCCGGCAAAAATTTGAGCGAGTTCTGAAGTTTTGCTCAAGCGTTTGCTAAAAGATTGCATGAACAATTGTTTTGCTTTCATAGTGTAAGTTCCTTTTTAGAAATGCAATTAAATCTTTATTGTGCGGAAAGGTTTAACTTTAATGCAAGAAATTACATTTTTATACCATTTCCCAAAAATAAAACCATAAAGTTGACTTGTCAGCGCTTCAGATTTAAAAGATCTTTTCGAAGTTGATATCTTTGAATATCAACAAGGAGAGATCTTTTAAAGATGAAGGTGATCACAAGTCAAATT
>JAJTHR010000181.1 GCA_021298935.1 Parachlamydia sp.
GGCACCCATGATCTCCCGATTTTTTGCAACGGCGTCTTTTCCTTCTAATACAAGGATCACAACAGGGCCTGATGTCATTGATTTCACGAGATCATTGAAAAAAGGGCGGTCCTTATGCTCCTTGTAAAATTGACGTGCCTGTTCAGGAGTCAGCTGTGTCATGCGAAGGGCTGCAATTTTTAAGCCATTTTTTTCAAAACGGGCAAGGATGTCACCAATGTGGTTGTTTCTTACGCCGTCTGGTTTAATGATGGAAAGAGTGCGCTCTTGCCCCTGTGCAAAAGAGGAAGGGCTGTTAGCCCCCCCGCTTGTTGAATAACTTCTGTGATGGTGAGCGTTATGCTTGTCCTCATCATCGCTCTCTTCTTCATCCTCGTCCTCGTCCTCGTCCTCGTCTTCGTCTTCGTCTTCATCTTCGTCCGCATAAGGGCTTGCTGCAGGAGAGGTGGATTTATAAGAGGAATCATTATAATGGGCATCTTTGGAAGAAGAAGCGGGCTGCTCTGTATGTTTGCCTGGAATCCCTTTATCTGCTTCATTGGCGAATGCACCAAAATGAAACAAGAAAGAGAATGCGAGGGCAATGTAATAATAAATTTTCATGTTTAGATCCTTAAAGTTAAAACCAGAAGATTTACAACTATAAAGAATAAATTTGCGTTGTCAAGATTTTTTGAAAAATCTGGGTCTGACTATAAAGATGAAAAGGTGCAAAGCGTAAAAAGCCGCTTTGCACCGAAAAGATTTAACGCGTGCGCTGACAGATTTCTTCGGGTTTGAAGAAGTAAGAAATTTCAATTTCGGCATTTTCCGATGAATCCGATCCATGGACAGCATTTTCATCAATGCTATGGGCCAAATCTGCACGAATGGTGCCTGCATCGGCCTTTTTCGGGTCGGTTGCTCCCATGATTTCACGATTTTTGCTAATTGCATTTTCCCCTTCAAGCACGAGGATCATCACAGGACCGGTGATCATGAAAGAAACCAGATCATTGAAGAAGGGGCGCCCTTGATGCACGGCATAAAATCCTTCCGCATCATTCTTATTGAGTTGCTTCATTTTCGCTGCAATGATGCGCAGCCCGGCTTTTTCAAAGCGGGAAATGATATTACCAATATGATTTTTACCAACAGCGTCTGGCTTAACGATGGATAGTGTTTTTTCAATAGTCATTTTAATTCTCCTAATTAAATTAGAAAATCATGCTAGCACAAAAGAAAAAAAATGAATATCTAAACTCAACTTTACCATTTTTTTTGGACCCTTCTTCGAGAGCGAAGCCAACTGTGGCATCTTAATTTAGCTTTAGAAAGCTTCTCTTCTAAGAGGAGACACAATCAATTTAAACCTCAATGATTGGAAGAATTTGATAGTGGACGAGGCTTGAAACAGAGGTATAGGGAAAGGGGCAGACGACCTTGTAGGGAAGGCCTGTGGATGTCTGATAAACGAAATAGTAGAGATTCCCCTGTTCAATGGCAGGCTCCTGCATGACGGAAACATCAAATATTTTATAGTCAGTGAGCCGGTATTCAAAGACGTCTGCCGGGTGCAGCCGTTCAAGTTCAATCCGTTCCCGATAAAATTTTTGATAGGAGGGGATGCAATCGATGAATTCGAATTGGGTGCCTTTCCAGAGAAAATTTGATAAACGAGAAAACGTTTTAATATTAGTAGCTTGTGAAAGTTCTGGGAATCGATCGACCAGGAACCATAGGTGGGTATAAGTTTCTCCTCCATATTGAATAGAGGGCTCCTGTCCTTTAATGAAAAGACTGAGGAGATGAGACCCGAGTTGAATTTCGTTAATATGAATTTTTTGGTCCATGGAAGCACACCTAAAGATTAGCATTATTTCTGGGTAATATCAGACTTGAACGAATATGTGCAACAGGCAAAAAATGGATTCTTTTGATTTTTGAGCGGGAAGACATTACAATAATTAGAGTAAAAATCAGGAGTTTCATGACAAAAAAAGTTTATCTTGTTTTGCTTGGCTTTTTTTGCTGCCTGGGCGTTTTTTTTTATGCCACTTTTCATGAATACGCTTTGGAATGGGCGATTCAATCCTATTCCACTAAAACTTTTGGCCAGCCTCTCACCTATCGCTCCTTCCATTATTCAAACGGACGCTATTTCATTGAGCAGCCTCGCTTAGGGCAGGATTATATGGGCGAGGAAGCGGCCTTTCATTATGCCATTGATTGGTGGAAACGGGAAATTCATCTCTTTCTATCGCTGCAACGTCCCTATTTTAGATTAAGGGAAAAGGATCAAAAAGAATGGAAAAATTGGGAAAAATGGCAATCATGGATAAAAAAAAGTAAGGCTTGGTTTACCATCCACCCTTCCCTTGCTATTCATGAAGGGCACCTTTTCGGCCTGTCAAATGCCATTCACTTTAATCTGCACTTTGAAAACAACCGTGAGGGTGAGCTTAAACTCAATTTAGGCCATGACAAAGGCGTCCATTTGAGGGGAGTAAGTGAGGCTGAAGGGCTGCAATTGCATCTGGATTGCAGTGGGGCCGATGTCTCCTCCCTCATGCAGGTGGCACAACTGTTTTCCCCCTCTCTTAAGAGCATCCAAATTAACGAAGGGGTTTTGAACGGGTCTTTAAGCGGGTCGTTTTCCGCCGGGGCAAAACCTCGTTTGCTCGGAGAATTGGAACTGAGCGGGCTTATCATGGAGAGTCCTTTATTGAATTTGTCCGCACATGTTCCAAAAAGCGCCATTCACTTTAAAAAATGCGACAACCGGGAAGCGGACTTTTCGACTGAAGGGCAGTTTGTCTTTTCTGAGCCTGCTTCATTAAGCTCACTGGATGCATCAAAATTACCTTGGGCTTTACAAAATATTAAAGGTGACTTTCATTTAGGAGCCAGGAAGGGGACCGTCCAGTTGAATGCCGAGGGGCGCTTACTCGAAAAGACCGTTGCTTTTCAACTTGAGGGTGAGACAAAAATGGGGGCTAATGGGATGGACCTTGATCTCCACCTCAATAGTTCGGCGGATTTGGGTAAAGTGCATCTTTTTTTGGGATCAGGGCGGGAATTTCTAAAAATTAATGTGGAAGGATTTTTTAAGGATTTCAAACCACTACTTCCGGCCTCCTTGGCAACAGCCGAGCGTCTTTTTGAACATCACCCGATAAAAATAGAAACCTATGCTAAAAACCGGCATGGCGAGTTGGATCTTTTAGGGTCGCTTGAATGGGGAGAAGAGAGACATAGGCATGAGCTGCATTTCGGTGCCGAAGTAAAGAAAAAAGCCGCGCCTGCCGGGTGGTTTTATTCGCCCCATCTTGATATCCGGCGCCTGGCCTCTTCCCTGCCCCTTTTTTCTCCTGCCTACGAAATAGAAGGGGCTGCTGAAATAAAAGGCTTTTTTGAAGAAAGCGTACTGACAGTCTATTATGAACCAGGCCCTATTAAAGTTAAAAATCCAGATTTTGAAATCGCTCTAAACAGGTCTTCTGCTCTTGTTCCGGGGCAATTTAACGGCTATCATCAAATCGACTTTAAGGCAGGGTCCCACAAAGGGAGTTTGCCTATCAGAGAAGCCTCCTATCTTGAGAAGCATTCAGGCCTTCTATTTACCTCTATTCAGGGACAATTGCATTTTTTGAATTCCTCCTTTTATATGGATCCCTTTGAAGCTGAATGCGAGGGAGCCTATCTGGAGGGAACTTTACAATTGAGTCTATTAGAGGGGGGTGAAAACTGGGAATTGAGGCTGTCTGCTCCTAACTTTAGCAGCCCCTTGCAATCACTTCAAAAAATGATAGGCCGTGATCTCGATTTGAAAGGGGATCTTTACGGAAGAGGCAATGGCCTTGACCTCAAGATAGGTGGCGGAGAAAATTTTTTAAGCCATGCAATGATTGAGGGGTCGATTTGCGATGGAGAGACGCCTCGCTATGAAAATAGTTGTTTAAAAGGACTTTTCGCAGATTTTAAATATGACCATCAATCAAAAAATTTTGAAATCAATGAATGCCAGGGGTCCCTGTATTATGGAAAGCCTCGTCTGCAAAATGAATATGCCTGCGGGTCAAACAAGCTGACTTATTCATTACTAGAGAAAAAATGGAAAGGGGATTTTTGGGTTAAAAAAGAAGAGGAAGAAATTTTTGCCTTAATTGCCGAAGGGCAGGAGAGCGAGCCTTTTCTCTATGATATCACGGTTTCTCCGCACTCCCATTTTTGCCACATCCCATTGGGTGTGACAAAATGCCAATTCAAAAAAGAAGGATTGGAAGCTTTTGCCTTTGAAACCCGGTTAGATCAAAACAGCCCTTCTGTTAAAGCCCTTCAGATAAC
>JAJTHR010000256.1 GCA_021298935.1 Parachlamydia sp.
AATTTGACTTGTGATCACCTTCATCTTTAAAAGATCTCTCCTTGTTGATATTCAAAGATATCAACTTCGAAAAGATCTTTTAAATCTGAAGCGCTGACAAGTCAACTTTATGGTTTTATTTTTGGGAAATGGTATAAAAATATATTGTTTTGTTTTTTAATTAGAGTATTATTACGGAAAATAAGTAAATAAGTAAGTAAATTACATTTTTTGTTGTAGGAGCTTGGCGACCAGGGCTGTCCAGCCTGTCTGATGGTTGGCTCCATGCCCGGCCCCTGTATCGCCATGGAAAAACTCGTAAAACAGCAAGGAGTCTTTCCATGATTCATCTGTATTAAAGAGGCTTTCCTTTGGGAAGAGGGGGCGGGTGCCATCCTCTTTTTTAAGAAATAGGGAAATAAGCCTGTTGGAGAGCTCATTTGCTACTTGGGCCAGATTCATTTTGTTGCCGGAACCCGTTGGAAAGTCAACCATAAGGGAATCGCCGTAATAATGATGGAACTTTTGAAGGGACTCGATGATGAGAAAATTGATTGGGAACCAAATGGGACCGCGCCAGTTGGAGTTGCCCCCTGCAATAAGACGCATTTCAGCATCCCCCGGATGATAGCTGATGCAATGCTCCTCTCCACGGATATTAATGGAATAGGGTTTTTTTTCATGGTATTTAGAAAGAGAGCGGATTCCATGCTCGCTTAAAAATTCGTTTTCATCGAGTAAATACTGCAGGGTCTGAATCAGGCGCTCTTTTGTCAGTATGGCCATGAGGTGGCGCGCACCCTCTCCTGCATCTTCTATGCAGGCCATTGTGCTTGTGTAGTGAGGCCGCTTGCTTAAAAACCATTTCATCCGTTGCTTAAAAATGGGCATGGTATCGAGGATGACGTGATCAATGGTTTCGACGGAAAGAAGAGGAAGCAGGCCGACGAGGGAGCGAATGCGCAAAGGAATGACAGAATGATCGATATGTAAGGCATCATAAAAAAATCCATCCTCGTCGTTCCAGAGCGAAAAGCCTTTTTCTTCGGGATTGATCATTGCGCTTGCAATGCGTAAAAAGTGTTCAAAAAACTTTGTGGCGCAATCCTGGTACACTGGTTCCGTGCGGGCGAGCTCGATGGAAATTTTCATCATTGTGATGCAATAAAAACCCATCCAGCCTGTTCCATCCGCTTGGTCAATGCGGGCATCATCCAGTGGGGAGCTGCGGTCAAAAATGCTAATGTTATCCAATCCTAAGAAGCCGCCCTGAAAGACGTTATGTCCTCCCTCATCCTTTTGGTTGACCCACCAGGTGAAGTTGAGGAGCAGCTTGTGGAAAAGAGCTTCAAGAAAGCCGCGGTCCATCTTGCCCGACTGCTTTCCATCAATTTTGTAAACCCTCCAGACTGCCCAAGCAAGGACGGGCGGATTGACATCACTAAAATTCCACTCATAGGCAGGAAGCTGTCCATTCGGATGGGCATACCACTCCCTTGTCATGAGAATCAGCTGCCTTTTTGCAAAGTCGGGATCAATCAGGGCAAACGGCAGGCAGTGGAACGCAAGGTCCCAGCTGGCATACCAGGGGTACTCCCATTTATCCGGCATGGAAATGACATCAAAATTGACAAGATGGACCCAGTCATGGTTGCGCTTGTTATATCTTAATGGAGGCGGCGATGCAGGGTCTCCTCGCTTCCACTGTTCAATATCGTAATAGTAGAGCTGCTTGCTCCAAAGCAAGCCGGCAAATGCCTGCCGTTGGATAGATTTTTCTTCAACAGTGAGCTTAGGGTTTTGTATTAATTGATAGAAGTCGTCTGCTTCCCGGGTGCGCAAACGCACGATTCTTTCAAAATCTGAAAACGGTTTGTCTATCGGACAGTTGCATAAGCGCAGGTCAATTTTTTTTTCCTGCCCAGGTTCTAAAACAAACTGATAGAGGGGCGCTGCTTTAGTCCCTGTCATTGAAGGATTGACTGCATCCTTTTCTTTGTTGACAATAGCGCGATGGAAGGCGTCCTTGACATAAGGAGAGGCATTAGGCGAACCAAACAGCTTGGAAAAATGGGTGTCATTTTCCGTGAAAAGCCATTCTTCATGTTCATGGGCATAGAGATAATAGGTGGTAGCCGGATGTTCGGCTTTCAGGTAGCCGTTTTCAAGTTGGATGCGAGGCCGCCAGGGAACATCATCCATGGGGCCCTCCTGATAGCCCCAACTCCAGGTATTGCGAAACCATAGGGTAGGGAGGAGGGTTAGAGGGGCGGGATCTGGACCCAAGTTTTTAGCACTGATCTGAATCAATATGTCGTGCGGGGAGGCTTTGGCGTATTCAATGACGACGTTAAAATAACGCTGCTCCTTGAATGCTTCCGTATCCTCCAGTTCAAATTCAGGCTCGACCGATGAACGGGACCTGTTGACTTCACAAAGATGGGCATAGGGGAAGGGGCTTTGGGGATATTTGTACAGCATCTTCATGTAGCTGTGGGTGGGGGTATTATCCAGGTAGAAATAATACTCTTTGACATCCTCCCCATGGTTGCCGTCTCTTTGATCTAATCCAAAAAAGCGTTCTTTTAAAAAAGGATCGTGGCTGTTCCATAGACTTAGAGCAAAGCAAAAGTATTGATGGCGGTCGGAGATTCCTCCCAAGCCATCCTCATTCCAGCGATAGGCCCGCGAGCGGGCCTGATCATGGGTAAAGTAATTCCACGCCTCGCCATCTTGGCTATAGTCTTCCCTGACTGTTCCCCAAGCCCGGTCGCTTAAATAAGGGCCCCATTCACGCCAGTTTGCATGGCGCTCATGGTGTTCTTTTAAACGGCGGTGCTCCGCCGTTTCTTTATCCTCTGCGGTCATTCAATTTGGCAAGCAGACGAAGAATTTCGATGTACAACCAAATCAGGGTGACCATGAGGGCAAAGGCTCCATACCACTCCATGTATTTAGGAGCGCCGGATCTGGATCCCTGCTCAATGAAATCAAAATCAATGATGAAATTCAAAGCGGCGATGCAAACGACAAACACGCTAAACAGGATACTGAACAGGCCGCTGCCTGTAACGAAGGGAACCTGGATGCCAAAAAAACTTAACACGATGGACACCAGATAAACAATGGCGATCCCGCCGGTTGCTGCTACAACGCCTAATTTGAAGTTTTCACTGGCTCGGATGAGCCCTGTCTTGTAAACAACCAGCATAACAAGCAGCGTGGCGACGGTCAAGCTGACTGCCTGGGAGACGATACCCGGATAGGCATTTTCAAATATGCCCGAAATCCCCCCTAAGAAAAGTCCTTCGGCAAGCGCATAAAGGGGAGCTGTGATGGGGGCCCAATCCTTTTTAAATACTGTCACAAGGGACAAAATAAAGCCGGCGATCAGCCCGCCAAACATCCAGATTTGAATGGAAGCCGGGTTTTGACCTGAAAGATAAAATGATCTCCAGATGAGTGCTGCAGGAAGAATAACCAAGGCAAGTAATAGAAGTGTTTTATTGACAGTCCCTCGAATGGTCATGACACTTGTGTCAGAAAAACGTCCAAATCCTGTAAACGGATTCGATAGAAGTGCCGGGTTGGATGATCTCATATGCGCTCCTTTGATTGAGAATTAATCGGATTTTAACTTCTCCAACCCTTTTTGACAAGCAGCTCCATGGTCTGCTTAAATTAATAAATGATATATTAACGTTTTTATAAATTTAAATTTATATAAAATTAATAAATAAAGATTAATAT
>JAJTHR010000027.1 GCA_021298935.1 Parachlamydia sp.
AATTTGACTTGTGATCACCTTCATCTTTAAAAGATCTCTCCTTGTTGATATTCAAAGATATCAACTTCGAAAAGATCTTTTAAATCTGAAGCGCTGACAAGCCAACTTTATGGTTTTATTTTTGGGAAATGGTATTATTAAAAATCGTGTAAAAAAAACGCACATTGCCCCTCTTCCCTGCTTGAAAAGAATTTTGTCGGACCGCATTTGGAGTCATTATGATGAAATAGGTATTTTGAATTTGAGCCAGGAAACGCTCGACGCAGATCTTGTTCAGCTGGAACAAGAAGTCATCCTTAAATACCCTCGAAAACAAACTGAGCTGGCAAAAATGTTTTTCATGGTTAAAGAGATGATGCTGAGGGTGGATCCTAGCGAGAGAAAAACAATTGCCGAATGCTTGGATTTTTTACAACAATTCCCCCCACAAGTTGCTTAAATTTAGAGGGCCATCAATTGTATTTGATGGCCGCTTTAACTCATACTTTCATTCTAAGTAAAATGTCCTGATCCTGACTGAGGGGAGGGACAATTTCCTTGCCTTCTAATAAATCCTGGACGGCTCGTAATTGCTCATCAGACATACCTCCACCTGCGTAAAGAAATGAGTGATGATAACCTTCTAATTTATTTCCATTCACATCAAATGTTTGATTGCCGAGGACAGTGACATAGACGTCCTCGCGATCAGGCCATGAGCCAAGAGGGTAGCGTTTAAAAATAACTTCTGTGGTCACCTTTTGAACGAGTTTCGTTGTAGCATCGAGGACCTCGATCTTTATTGCTAAAAAAGGTCGATTTGAACCCATCATTCCTCTTACTGCACTTTCATTCCCTAACATGGCAGGTGAAACACGGTGGCTTGGGTACTTTCCTTCGTTGACTAGATTTAACTTTTCCGCTTCAACTTCCTGCAGTCTAAAAATATGTTTCACTATACTGCAAAAATAATCCCCATATTGCTTTTTTACCTGTTCAATTTTTAATTTTTTTTCATTTTCAAACATGAGCAGAAGAGAAGCTGGATCGATGGAAGAAAGTTCATAAAGCGACAGTGTGGAGAATAGCTGCATACATATACCAAATTTTTTTGGACCAAAATATCAAATAAAATATATTTTTGCAATGACATAATATTAATTAACTAATACAATATTTAAAAAAATTATAAGTATATATATGAAAAATGAAAAGCCAAGAATTGGGGTTGGAGTCGTTGTTGTTAAGCAAAATAAGATTCTTTTAGGTAAAAGAAAAAATTCCCATGGAGCTGGAGAGTGGTCATTCCCTGGTGGACATCTTGAGTTTGGTGAAAATGTAGAAGACTGTGCAGCGCGTGAATTGGCTGAAGAAACCGGGCTGAATGCTCTGTCTTTACATTGTGGACCCTGGGTCAATGATCTGATTGATGAAAAAAAACATTACGTCACTTTGTTTGTCTTTGTGCATGAATTTTCAGGGGAGCTGCAACTTTTAGAGCCTCACAAATGCGATGGGTGGCTGTGGTTTGATTGTCATGCTCTTCCGACTCCTCTTTTCTCCCCTGTTCAATCGTTAATTAACAAAATAGGTGAAGAAGAATTAACCAAAGCAGGCAAAAACTTTTAACTTGTTTTATTTTAAAACACATGATAATATAGTTTTATGTTTAATTTATCAGCATTTCCTTTTTTTATTGTCTTTGTCGTGCGCAGTTAGCGCACATCCATCCTTTTTTTCTACATTTTTTTAAAAACCTTTAATCGATGGACACAAAGATGAATCAATATAAAATGCGTGATTGTTTTGCTGCAGGGCTCGCCTTGTTTGGCATGTTTTTTGGTGCAGGAAATATTATTTTCCCCCTCGCTCTTGGCAAACAAGCCCTGGAGCAAACTCCCTGGGGGTTAAGCGGCCTCTTACTGACGGCGGTTGCCATGCCTTTTGCCGGCCTCCTCGCCATGTTCCGTTTTAAAGGGGATGTCACCCTTTTTTTTGGCCGCTTAGGCAAGCGGCCCGGCTTAATCGTTGCTACCCTTATTATTTCTCTTTTGGGCCCTTTTGGAGCCGCTCCGCGTTGCATTGCCCTGGCTCATTCCACTCTGTCTCTTACTTTTTTCAATATCCCCCTGATTCTATTTTGCGCCGCAGCCTGCGGATTGATTTTCTTTTTTACTTATAAAGAAAATCAACTGCTCAAAATACTGGGATACATCCTTTCCCCTTTAAAAATAGGTCTTTTGCTAATGATCATTTTTAAAGGGTTCATGGAAGCGCCTGAAAGCGTTGCCGAGGCAGCACCCTCGATGTCCTATTTCTGGCATGGGTTAAAAGAAGGCTATAATACAATGGACCTCTTAGCCGCTTTTTTCTTTGCCCCCATCTTACTCGCTTCTTTGGGGCCGCAGGAAGAGAATCAAGGATTTTTGCTAAAGGCTAGTGGAATAGGAGCCTTTTTACTTGCAGCTGTCTACGCAGGCTTTTGCTTCCTTGCCTACTTTTATGCTGCGCAATTAGAGGGCATTTCCAGCGATCAGCTTTTAGGCGCTATTGCCATGCGCATTTTGGGAGCCGGGGGAGGAGTCATTGTTGGATTGACTGTTACAATTGCCTGCTTAACGACCTCGATTGCTCTAATCGCCGCCTTTGCCCGTTTTATTCAAAAAGAGCTTTTAAAGGAAAAGATCGGCTATGTGCCTGTTCTATCCCTTTCTTTATTGCTGACTTTTATGGTTGGCACATTTAATTTTCAAGGGATTGCTTATTTTCTTAATCCGATCCTTGAAGTGGGCTATCCTGTTCTTATCCTGCTAACATTTTACAATTTATTAATTCCCTGTCGTTCGGAAGAGACTTATGATCACATTTGATGATTTTGCTAAAGTGGATATTCGTGTGGGCACCATTATGGCGGTTGAGGATTTCACGGCAGCGCGCAAACCAGCATGGAAAATATGGGTTGATTTTGGATCTGACATAGGAGTGAAAAAAAGTTCCGCGCAAATCACAGAGCTCTATTCCAAAGAAAGCCTGGTTGGGAAGCAAGTGCTGGCAGTTGTCAATTTTCCCCCCAAACAGGTCGGCTCATTTATGTCCGAAGTTTTAGTTTTAGGGCTAACGAATGAGTCCAATGCAATTGTGCTAATTATACCATTTCCCGAAATTAAAATCATAAATTTGACTTGTGATCACCTTCATCTTTAAAAGATCTCTCCTTGTTGATATTCAAAGATATCAACTTCGAAAAGATCTTTTAAATCTGAAGCGCTGACAAATCAACTTTATG
>JAJTHR010000064.1 GCA_021298935.1 Parachlamydia sp.
AATTTGACTTGTGATCACCTTCATCTTTAAAAGATCTCTCCTTGTTGATATTCAAAGATATCAACTTCGAAAAGATCTTTTAAATCTGAAGCGCTGACAAGCCAACTTTATGGTTTTATTTTTGGGAAATGGTATAACCAGAGCACTTCTTCCATAGTCTCCTTCCTTCATCGTCTCCGCCAAATCCATGAATTGCTGCGATGGCATCATCTCTTTCTTTTTCCCAGCCTGCCTCTGTTGTACCCTTGTATGCTGCATCCCTTGGTGGCAGCACAATGCAGACACCTCCTTTATCATGGACCTTCTTTCGAAATCGACTCGCATCATAAGCTCCATCGCCTCTTGCAGATTTCACCTTGCAAGGCAATTTTTCTAGCATCTGCTCGGCCACCTCACCATCTCCTTTATCATTGCCCGTCAGCTCGCAACAGAGAATATTTTGGGTTTCTGCATCTATACCACGCGCGGATAGGTCTTTAAATTTTTCATCGGCATCTTTTGCGTCCCAGCTCATTGCTCGATCTTGCAAACTTATCCAAGTTTGCTGCGATCTCCGCAATGTACTGGGGCATAAAATCTCGCCGCCAAAAATTTAAGAACCTACCCGCGCGCGGTATATTCCAATGTGGAATTTTCTCCATGTTCTACGTTTACTCTTGCCGTGCACCTTTACTTTCCATTCGCCTTCTCTATGTACTTTAAGGCCTGTGGAATCAAAGATAATGTGACGAGCTTTCTTTCCTTCAGTCAATCGATTGACTCTTTTATGAAGAGAGTTGGCTCGCCTTGAAATCTGGGAATAGCTTGGCACTGGCAGATCAAGACTCATTGCATAGAAAAGCGATTGAACAAATCCTTGTAGACCTCTCATTGAGAGTCTATATACCTCTCGGAGAATAAGCATCATTAATATAGCTTCATTAGAATAGGTCGCAGGTCTGCCAGTTCGACAAATGTGATAAGAAGAAAACCAGTTTTTGACTGCTTTTTCATCAATCCAGATAATTATGCTTCCTCTTTGAATGAGAGCTCTGTTATACCCAGCCCAATTTCGAATGCGATAATTAGGTTTAGTTTGCATGGGTAGTCTCTGTTTTCTTTCGTCAGAAGCAGCCTACTCCATGCTTTTTATATTTTCATGCTATTTCAAAATCGACGTGAGGCCTATTGCGCAACAAGGCCCATATTAATATGATTTTAACGTAACTTTTAATGGTAATAAATAATTTTTTTTTAAAATTAAACTAAATATTTAATAATAAGGAGGAAAAATGTTTAATAACATCATTAACACAGTAAGTCAACCATTAATATATAATATTACTGCGATAGCTGCAACAGGGGGTGTGATCACTGCCGTAGCTTTGAAGGCTTTAGGAGCTTCCGGCGCAATAGTTGCTGCTGGAGCAGCTTTAAGTTTTACAGCAGTTTTGGCAACTGCAGTAATAGCAGCGACTGTTATTACTGCTAAATTATGTTGGGAAGCCTTTAAGAAGGCGATGCACTAGTAACTCGACTTTGCAACATTTTGGAAAAATTTTGCAAAGTCGAGATTTTAACATTTTTTTTGAATAAATTAGATAGTCTCATCGTTTGACATTTGTTATAGAATTATTAGAAATCTATTAAAATCACTTTCAATTAATATTTAAATTTGTTATAATATTAAAAAATTAATTGAGAAATATAATGATTCAAGTTGATGGATTAACACTTGCTTATAGCGGTGAGACGCTTTTTGAAGACGCTTCTTTTAGCATACAGCAGGGAGAGCGCTGTGCACTTGTCGGACGGAACGGAAAAGGCAAGTCTTCTCTTTTCCGTTTACTAACAGGAAAAGAGAATCCTGATAAGGGGTCTATTGCTAAACGCAAAAATTATATCATAGGCACTCTTGATCAGCATATTGTCTTTACTCGCCCAACCCTGATCGAAGAGGCGGCATTGGGCTTGCGTCCTGACGAACAGGACTGCATCTATAAAGCTGAAACAATTCTTTTTGGCTTAGGCTTTAATGAAGAAGATTTGGATCGATCTCCAAACGAATTTTCGGGCGGTTATCAACTGCGACTGCATTTAGCTAAAGTTCTGATTGGCGAACCGGATTGCCTGCTTTTGGATGAGCCGACTAACTACCTCGACATTGTATCCATTCGATGGTTTACCGATTTTTTAACTGATTGGAAGGGTGAATTTATCCTCATTTCGCATGATCGAGAGTTTTTAGATAGTGTCTCAACCCATACCATGGGAATTCATCGGCAGAAGATAAGCAAGGTAAAAGGTAATACAATTAAGTTTTTTGAACAAATCATGCAACAAGAAGAAATACATGAAAAAACGCGTCAAAATTTAGAAAAAAAACGGGAACATTTACAAGGCTTTATCGACCGTTTCGGTGCAAAAGCTTCCAAGGCCACTCAAGCTGCATCTAAACAAAAAGCTTTAGGCAGAATTCCCGTCCTTGAAAATTTAAAGAATCTTTACCAGCTTGATTTCCAATTTAATGAGGCAAAATTTCATAGTAAAAAAATGTTGGAAGCAGAAAAAGTTTCTTTTGCCTATGATCCACATGCCAAACAGCCGTTGATTGACAGTTTTTCCCTCTCAGTTGAAAAAGGGGAAAGAATTGCTTTTATTGGTAAAAATGGTAGGGGAAAATCGACTTTGCTGCGCCTATTAGCCGGAGACCTTGATGCAAATCACGGAATGATCAAGCGTTCTGAAAACCTGGAAATTGGTTATTTTGGCCAGACTAATATCGATCGGCTTCATCCAAAAAACACTATTGAACAAGAAATTGCCTCAGCCAATCCCAAACTCAACTTTACGCAAGTCAAGGGCATCTGCGGTTTGATGATGTTCAGTGGAGATAAATCCACTAAACCAAATTCTGTTTTGTCGGGCGGTGAAAAGAGCCGCGTGTTGCTTGGTAAAATTGTCGCCAAGAGCTGTAATTTTTTGCTAATGGACGAACCTACCCACCATTTAGACATGGAATCTATCGAGGCTCTAATCGATGCGATTGAAGATTTTCAAGGGGCTGTCATTATGGTTACCCATAGTGAATTAATTTTAAAGCGCATGGTATTAGACAAAATTATTGTCTGCCATGAGGGCAAGCAAGAGCTATTTCTGGGAACCTATGAAGATTTCCTCGAAACGAAAGGTTGGGACGATTAAAATCTTATAAAATCCTTGTTTTAGGCTGCCGCTAGTCGGTCAATTGCTAAGATTATATAGATTAGGCTTAAGTGAGAGCTCCCGGGGGTGAACGATCAATGCTGTCAACTTAAGGCAAACTACTGATTCGCAAGGCATAAATTAACACGTCCTGCGATATACATGATGCCTTTTTGGTTTCCCGACTCTTTCCCGTGAAAAATGTCTTCCTGGTTTGATCTTAATTTTGCCTCTTTGTGCTACCCTTTTGAATTTATCTGTGAACTCGTTGATTGATAATTCTCCAATTAACATTCCAAATACATCATCTCGTAGTGATCCAAATACTACATTACGATTAATGCGTTCTTCTGGAGGATTTTTAGGATCCCAAGGCCCCTCTTCATCAACACAATGAAGGAGAAAAGTGTTCAATACCAGTACTGTTGCCCAGAATTCTTGCAAAACTACTTCCAGACTTATTTCTGAAAAATTTTCTAATTGCAAATTGATTTTTTGTTTTCTGTATCCTTCTTCACACCCTATCCAACGTAACCAATATAATCGGTAAAATGCATCTCCTGGTAGTGTAGATTTGTTTCTGTAAATTCAGTTCGAACAAAAAAGAATTGAAGAAAAAGTCTGAGATCATGATTTCTCTTAATTAACTAAAACAAAAAGAAAGGTATCATGATCTCAAACAAACTTTTGAATCCCCAAATATTAGAAGCTTTAGCAGATTTGAAGCAAGAAGGACTTATCAGTCTTAATCCGATTTTAGAGAAACTCCTTAACGAGCTAATGAAGTTGGAAAGGGAACAAGTAATAGGTGCCGGCCATTATGAAA
>JAJTHR010000021.1 GCA_021298935.1 Parachlamydia sp.
AATTTGACTTGTGATCACCTTCATCTTTAAAAGATCTCTCCTTGTTGATATTCAAAGATATCAACTTCGAAAAGATCTTTTAAATCTGAAGCGCTGACAAATCAACTTTATGGTTTTATTTTTGGGAAATGGTATAAGAAACAGCATTCCCAAAATAGTCGGCTAGGGCGCCCATCATTAAAAATTTAATTAGGAGGAGCGCGTTTCTTTATTTGCTCTTTTTTTATGCAATCTACAAATAGTTTACTTTTAGCGCTTTGCATGTCTTCTAGTAAGAGTTGAATTTGATCTTCATTTGAAATTCCGTGGGACTGCATGGTTTTAGCAAACACTTCATAAAGGGTTTCACGATAAATTTTTATGGCTGTATCTCTTTGGCTTAAATCTTTAAAAGGATTGGGCTCAACGGATGAGGCTTTTTCGGCTACTAATTTTTCAAGGTCCTGTCCTTTTTGAGCTAAATCCTTAGAAATTTCTTCCGCTTTGTCTTCCTCTATCTTGGATTTTATTAAAATCGATTTTATAAGCGGCTGTGGAAAGTAAGTCATCAATTCTTCTTTCGTGCATAAATTAGAATCATCAGTGTTGGCTTCTTCTTCCCCATAACAATTCATGACTAGTAATGTGCAGCAAGCATAGGAAAATAACTGTCTCATAGAACCACCTCTCGTAGATATTGCTCAAATTACATCTTCAATATTTTTAAATATAATGACTATGAAAAATTGCATTTTTTTTCTCTTTCGTTTTAGATATGAGTTAAATTTTGTCATACACTAGAGAAAAAATAAATGATCATCGACGGAAAAAAAATTGCCGAGTGCATCCAGCAGGAAATAAAAGAAGAAATTCATAAACACGCTGGCCGGCCGCCTTGCCTCGCAGTGGTCATCGTGGGCGAACATCTCCCCTCGCAAATTTATGTAAAACGAAAAAGGGAAGCCTGCGAAAGCATCGGCATCCAATCAATAAAAAAAGAGCTTCCTGCCGCTGTAACGGAAGAAGATTTATTAAAAGAAATTGATCTTCTTAATCAAAACCCGACCATTGACGGGATTTTGGTTCAGCTTCCGCTGCCTTCCCACATCAAACCAAATGCCACCACCTATCGAATTGATCCCGAAAAAGATGTGGATGGCTTCCATCCGTTTAATGTGGGAAAAATGCTGATTGGTGAAATGGGGGGCTTTCTTCCCTGCACGCCGCTCGGAGTTAAAGTGCTGCTTGAGCGTTCTCAAATAGAAATAGCTGGAAAACATGCACTTATTATTGGCAGAAGCAATATTGTCGGCAAGCCCCTGGCTGCCATGCTCATGCAGGCGACTTCGGGTGGGAATGCCACAGTGACTGTCGCGCACCGCTATACGAAAAATCTTAGTGTCCTTTCAAGACAGGCGGATATTGTGATTGTAGCAATCGGCCAGCCGGGCTTTCTGACAGCCGATATGATTAAGGAGGGAGCGGTCGTGATTGATGTGGGAATTAATAAAATCAGCGACCCCTCCAAAAAAACAGGTTTTAAGATTGTGGGAGATGCAGATTTTGACGGGCTTGCTCCGAAATGCTCATTTATCACACCCGTTCCTGGCGGCGTGGGACCGATGACCATTGCCATGCTGCTTTATAATACATGGCTCAGCTACAAAAATAAGCATTAAGAGAGTGTCTAATGTTCCATTTCTTTTAAAAGGGATTCGTAACCTTTTAAAAATTTCCACTTAAAATCATCCGTATTTTTGATAAGATGGGCCCTCAACTGGCTTGCATAATGCTCAAACGGCTCGATCTCCTGCTGCCTCTCCTCCATGGATTCGAGGACAAATCCTGCAAGATGGTCTAAAAGTTCTCTTTCTTCTTGCTCCAGATCCTCAAAAGGATTTTTTTCGCTTTCATGCAACTGGTCCATTTCCCTCCAACTCTAAAAAGTTTTGGTATAACTATTAAGATTTTGTAAATCAATATTTTTGAGTTTAGTTATTTAGATTTTATAGTTCCTTTGGATCTAAGATTAATATTTGATAAAAATCATTCAAGCTAATATTATGATTTGCAGACCCATGCGCCAAGCTCATCTAAAAAATCAAAAAGCAGGTTAAAGTGAACTCTCTGACATTACCTCGTAAAACGAGAATAATTTTAACAGACTATCCTTATCGAAGAGATATTGAAAATCGCTTGCTCCTCTCCCATCTTTCGGTTCTGGAAGTCGACCTGTTAATTGAAATCCTTCATTGCTCCCTTCAAATTTCTATTCACCAGCTGGCTGAAAGCCTGGATGTAGAAATAGATGACCTTATCCCCACTCTTGATAAGCTGGCTCCCATGAAGCTCTATAAAAGAAACGGCGATATGCTCACTGTCGATAAGGAAATGCGTAAATATTACGAAATTCAATTGGAAAAATTCGATGAGGACTTTGAGCCCAATTTAGAATTTTTGCAAAGCTTATTAAATAAGGTGCCCATTCACGTTCTCCCGCTTTGGTATGCAATCCCCAGACACTCCGACAACATCTTTGCCTCCATTATAGAAAACTATTTTCTAACTCCGAAGATTTATCGCCAATATCTTGACGAACTGGAATTTGACGATCCCCTTTTGGCAAATATAACGGAGGATATTTATAAAGCCCCGGGTTATAAAATTTTAGCGCAAACTCTGATTGACAAGTACCATTTGACGCGCGAGGCCTTTGAAGAAGCCCTTTTATTGCTGGAATACCATTTTGTCTGCTGTTTAAGCTACACCAAAAAAGGGGATTATTGGGAAGAAACGGTCACTCCTTTTTATGAATGGCATCAGTTTCTCCTGCATGAAAGTAAAGGGATACCGAAAACTATATTAAATCAAGCCATCCAGCCTCGCTGCAAGGAAGAATTCGGCTTTATCAAAGAAATGGAAGCCGTTATTCTTGCCTGTCAATCTAATAAAAGGGCCCGTTCGGCATTTAAGCCCCTATTCCTGCAAACGGCACAAGAATTTGATCTTTTGCTGGATAAGGTTCTGGAAGCCGGATTCATTGCTGAAGAAAAAAATAATTCATTATACGCAACGGAAAAAGGGCTGCTCTGGCTTAAGAAAAATTTATCCGAACAAATCAATGAAATCATATCGCTTTGGCTAACCAATCCCCCTTCTTCATCCGTTGCCCCTCACCTTTGGACGGCACGCAACGTCCGCCTGATTGAAAAGTACCTGAAAAAATTAAGACCCAACGACTGGGTATTTTTGAACGATTTTATCAGCGGCTTTATTTCCCCGATTGGAAATAAGGAACCGGTCACCCTTAAAAATAAGGGAAAAAAATGGAAATACATGCTCCCTACCTATGATGGAGAAGAACTTGACTACATCGCCCAAGTAATTACCGAGCGTTTTTACGAATTGGGAGTTGTCTCTATTGGACAGCTGGATGGAAAAATTTGTTTTTGCCTCACACAGTTCGGACACCAATTTATCAACTAAGCAGCGTTGGCCATGAAATTTACAATCTCTACACAAGAACTGAATTATCTAATTGGAAAAATTCAAAACATCGTCCCTCAAAAACCAACCGTCCCCATCCTGTCTCATTTTCTGATCGAAGCTTTTAACGATGAACTTATCCTAACAGCTACCGACTTAACAGTCGGCATTCGCTGCCATGCGGAAGCCAAAATCGTGGAGGAAGGAGCGGTCGTTCTTCCGGCCAAACGTTTTGCCCAGTTGGCACGGGAATTAACTGTCGCAAATGTGGAAATTACGCGGCATCAGGAGACAACGACAGTGGTGGCTGGAACGTCCCGTTTTAAATTAAAGGGATTGGAAAAAAGCGAATTTCCGGCTCTTCTAGATTTAAGTGATGGCAGCCATTTTCATATTGAGCAGCAAACACTTAAAGACCTTTTGTACCGCACCTCTTTCGCCGTTTCAAGAGAAGATACTCGCTATGCCCTGACAGGCGTCTTAATGCAAATAGAGAATGGGCAGGTGCGCTTTGTCGGTACAGACGGAAAAAGGCTTGCCCGTGCCCATCATTCCATTGAGCAGCCCTATGAAATGAGTAGTCAGTCGATCATCCCTCTAAAAGCTATAGAAGAAATTTCCAAGTCTTTAAGCGACCAGGGAATGGCAAAAATTACAATTCTGCCGGATAAGCTGGCTATCGAAGCCAATGATACACTTCTTCTTACGAAATTGCTAATGGGCGAATATCCGGATGTCAACCGCATTATTCCCGAACAATCGGAAATAATCATCACTCTGCATCGAGAAGAGCTTTTGACACTCCTGCGTCAAATTTCCCTTTTTACACCTGAAAATAACCATTCCGTCCGGTTCACTTTCCAGGAAGGGGAGCTGCATTTAATTGCCAATAGCAGTGAGTTCGGTGAAGGGAATGTCTGCATGCCGGTTAACTTCCATGGTCCAAAATTGGAAATAGCCTTCAATCCCAGCTATTTCATCGATATTTTACGCCATTGCAAAGAAGAAACCGTCACCATCGGCCTAACGGATCCTTATAATCCCGGAATGATCACCGATGGCGAAAAGCTCGATTCCTCTTTGAGCGTCTCCCCCCTATTCATTATTATGCCGCTGCGCCTATCGGAAGATTAATGACTCTACGATCTCTTTATTTGCAAAATTTTAGAAGCTATGAGGAGATCTTTTTTGAATTCAAGCCCTCCATCAATCTGATTTGCGGCCCCAATGCCAGGGGAAAAACGACTGTGCTGGAAGCTATTCGTTATGCCATGATCGCCCGCTCCTTCCGCACACCCGCCTCGAAAGATCTCATTAAAAAAGAGTGCTCATCTTTTTATGTGGAATTGCATTTTATCAAACATTCGATCGAGCAAGTGCTGCGTTTGAGCATGCAAGGGGACGAAAAGAGAATCGTTTATAATCATACCCCGCTGTCGACCCTGTCCAGCCTCCTTGGTATTATCCAGGGAGTGATCATTATTCCGGATGACAATCAGCTGATCAAGGGTTCGCCTGCCTTGCGGCGGCAATTCCTGGACGTGCAGCTTTCTCAAACAGATCCCCTCTATGTGCATCATCTGACTCGTTACTCTAGGGCTCTTCGCCAACGCAACGTCTTGTTAAAGCAAAAAAAGAGCCAGACGATTGAAGGATGGGAATTTGAAATGGCACGTTCTGCAGCTTATATGCTAAGGCAACGAAGCCAGCTCGTCAGTGAACTGCAGAAAAGAGTCTCTTTCCATTACTGCACTCTTTCGGGCGAAGAAGAACAATTGCAGCTCAATTACCAAACCCCCTTCAATGCCAAAGGGGAAATGGAAAGCATTGAAAAGCAATTCATAGAAAAATGCCAAATGAACAGATCAAAAGAAATGCTGTTTGGCTACACACTCCAGGGCCCCCATAAGGATGATTTAAACATTAAAATTGGAGGACAGGACGTGCGGCTGTTTGCAAGCGAGGGACAGCAAAGAAGCTGCGTGAACGCCCTCCATTTTGCAGAATGGGAGCGGTTAAAAGAGAGCAGCGACGAAAACAATCCTTTATTTATGATCGACGATGTGGGGATAAGCCTCGATAAAGGCCGCAAAGATAAGTTAGTGAGCCACCTAGCCGGTCTGGGTCAGGTTTTCTTAACCTCGACTGATCCAGATTTTATTCAAGATGGTCATAAAATTTTCCTATAACCCTTGCGCGTTAGTCTTTTCTCTATTAAAATAGACGGTTTTAACACAATTGAGAACGATGAGCGATTTAGTTTCCAACCGAAGAGCGGGCCATGATTATGAAATACTCGAAACCTTTGAAGCCGGAATAGCGCTGCAGGGAACGGAGATCAAATCCATTCGGGATCATGGCGCTTCCCTGCAAGAAGCTTACATTAAAGTATCTGGCGGAGAGCTCTGGCTGATCGGGAGTTCCATTGCCCCCTACAAATTCGGAAACATTCACAACCACGAAGAAAAAAGGGAGCGAAAGCTCCTAATGCACAAAAGAGAAATCCGCCGTTTAAAGATCGCCACCCAGGAAAAGGGGCTGGCGCTTATCCCCTTAGCCCTTTATCTAAAGCAGGGAAAAATCAAAATCCGCCTGGCTATCGGCAAGGGCAAGAAAACTTACGACAAGCGCACTGACTTAAAAGAAAAAGATGACAAAAGACGCATGCAGCAAGCCTTAAAGGCTTCCCGCGATTAGAGATCAATAAAAACTAAAATGTAACCCAAAAAAGGTATGCAATGAATAATAATAATGGATTTTTAAGAGCGAATGGATTTGGACAAATAAGACATGCACCTGGGCAAGGGGCTCTGAATGGAGCGCAAGGGCAAGCTCGGGCGGCTGTGCATGGAGTAGCCACACCCCCACAACAAACAGCAGCGCAACAGGCAGCATAAGCGCAATTAGCAAGGCAACAACAAGAAGTTGCTAGACAAAAAAAAATAGCGGAGCAGGAAGCGGCAAAAGCAAGACAGGCAGCTCTACAGGCAAAACAACAACAACTTATAGCCCAACAAGCAGCCGAAGCGGCAACGAGAGAGAGGCAAGCCCAAGAAGCGCAGCAAAGAACCTTAGAAGCAGCAGGACAGGCTCTTGAAATGCAGCTGGCAGCGGCAAATCAGGCAAATAACTCCTTACAAAATACTGTAAGTACCCAAGGGAAAGAAGTTCATCAATTGCAGCAAGAGGTGGCTGTCTTAAATCAGACGATCAGCACATTTAATCAAACAATCGCACTATTGCGCAACCAATTGACTCAATCGCAAGCGGAATCGCCGCATTCTATCCTATTAAGATCCCAAATTGCAAATTTAGAGCAACAGGTTGCAAGTATGACTGAAGTTGTAAGCC
>JAJTHR010000349.1 GCA_021298935.1 Parachlamydia sp.
GAAAACAAATGTTGCAACGTCGGTTCTATTTTTTTCTATCTAAAAACTATTCCCTCTTAAAATTAAAAATATTTATTTGATTAATTGCCCAATTACGTCTGGCAACTGAGCGAAAGTTCTCTCAGGGAAGTGAACACAGCCGCCTTTTGATTGCCCCTTCTTCTATTTCTAAAGTTTTTACATCTAAGAAGTTCAGCGACAAATTTTCAATTTTTTCAATATTTACATTGCAGTGTGATTTAACTAATTTTAAATGGGGAATAGTTGCAAGCGGAGTAGAAAAAGTGATTATGCTATTTACTAGTTTAAGATGCTGGAGATGATTGTTACTTGCATCAATGCCGAAAGATAGCGAATTTTTAAAGCTAAGACTTTTAAAAGTGTCTTTTAAAATAAAATTTTTAATTGTCAAACCTTTGAATTGCAATATGCTTAAATGAGGACATCCCGCTAGGCACTCTCCATTATATTTTAAATTATGCGAAACTAGGGTTAATTCGCTTAAATTTCGATGAGAGAGTTTGACAATATTATCATCATAATAAAGTTTTACTTTTTTAAGATTTGAACATTCATTAAAGATTGAATCTATTTCAACGGAAGTCAGTTTCCATCTAACCAAGTTTAAATTTGCAATTTTGTTTGAATTGCTTTTTAGATGAGAATAGAAGTCAGGATAGCGATGGAGGCCAGGTAAAGAATGAGCGGAAAACGTGTTGAGGACGCTGACATAGAGGCTTTTAAATAGTTCGTTCATCTCCTTGTCAATCAATCTTAAGTAAGAAACACGTTGTATAGTAAAGGGATGGCGATCTGGAAAAAAAATCTCAGCCATCAAATCATTCGATAAAAGTTTAATTGGGGGAAAATTCATGTATTAAATATTATTTTAAATTATTAAATGCAATTAAAAAATTTAACAAATAATAAAATAAAAGACAATTAAAATTTAATATGCGAAACTATCTTAAAAATCAATTTTTAATTCTAAAGACTGCTTCCGAGCAAAGCGGTTAAGAAGAGGGAAATGATTAAAAAAAAGAGGCATAGATAGTAGCCTCTGAGGCTTTTGGTTTTACCTGCCTGATAGTTTTCACGCAAGGTGACGGCCCATAATACTAATATTGTTGTGACAATGCCGAAATAGCGGTGCCAGGCAAAAATGTCATTCATTATCCCTTCATACACCTGTCCAAAAGCCAAGGCGAATCCCAATAAGGCTGTTATAGGCGTAAAGATCGCTGCAGAAATCAGTATAAAGCGGGCGGCATTGTCAAAAAGAACCTTTTTCTTCCAAATGTAGAGCAATTCAGCAATTCCTGTCATGATAATCAATGCGATGGGAAAATGGGTCAAAACTCTGTGAAATTCACCCACAAATAAAATAAACGGGACGATTCCACTTCCGCTTGTTGCATGATGTCCTTCATGGGAATGAAGAAGCATTACAGGCAATAAAGCGAGTAGATAGGCAATTATTTTCATCCTTTTAAGCCCATTTTTGAACGATGGGGAAACGGCGGCCCACCGAAAAAGCTTTCTCCGAGACCCTTAAACTAGGAGGGGCCTGCCTTCTTTTGTATTCATTGGCATGGATGCGCTTAACGAGCTGGTGGACGAGTGGAAGGGAGTAATTGAATTTTTCGGCAATTTCATCAGGGGATAGATGCTCCTCCACATAAGAGCAAAGGACTTGGTCAACGATGGAGTATTCAGGAAGGGAATCCGAGTCTTTTTGCCCTTCCCGCAGCTCGGCAGTCGGTGCGCGGTGGACGGTGTTCCAGGGAATGATTTCTTCATGGCGGTTCATCCAAACTGCTAGGGAGTAAACCTGCTGCTTGGTCAAATCGCCGATCACGCCAAGGCCCCCGCACATGTCGCCATAAAGGGTTGAATAGCCCATCGCCATTTCACTCTTATTCGCTGTGCTAAGGACGATGTGGCCAAGTTTATTAGAAAGGGCCATCAAAAGCATTCCCCGAATGCGCGCTTGCAAATTCTCTTCAGTCACATCAACAGGCTTGCCGGCAAAAGAAGGAGCTAAAAGATTGAGGTAGCTTTCAAACGGGGCTTCAATGGACATTTCCCGGTATTCAATTCCCAATTTTTGGGCTAATGTTTGTGCATCGCGCAAGGATTCAGCCGCCGTGAAGCGGGAAGGCATGCAGACGGCCAATACATTGTCTTGCCCTAAAGCCTCAGCCGCAATGCAAGCGACAAGGGCGGAATCAACCCCCCCTGATAATCCAAGGCAGCATTTCTTAAAGCCTAGCTTATTAAAATAATCGCGGACTCCTAAGACTAACGCCTTGTAAAGATCATCTAAAAGGTGATGCTCGGCGTGCAAGCCTTGCGCCGGCTTTTTCGTATCGATTAAACAGGCATCCTCCTGAAATCCTTTAGCGCAAAACAGTAAGCCGGTTTGATCCACTGCAAGGCTATGCCCGTCAAAAATTAAGCTGTCATTCCCGCCCACCTGGTTGCATAAGACAACCGGACAGGCAAGCGTTCTGGAGGCTTTTAGGCAGACATTCAGGCGGTTTCGAAATTTGTTAACACTATAGGGTGAGGCGGAAAGATTGAGCAGCAGGGTGGGGTTTTGCCCTTTCATTTCCAACACAGGGTCCCGTTGGTAATAGGCCGTTTTTAATAATCCGCTATGCTGCCATAAATCTTCGCAAATGGTAATGCCAACACGCTCATTTTGCAGCTCCCAGATTTTTGGCGGGGAGCCGGGTTCAAAATAGCGTCTTTCATCAAACACATCGTAGGTGGGAAGGAGCGATTTATCAACAAAGCCGAGGAGGTGTTGATTTTCAATGACGGCGGCGCTGTTATGAAGGACTTTTTCTGATTGGAGGCGGGGAAGGCCGACAATGACAGCGATTCCCTTGGAAGCTTCTATGATCTTTTGCAGCGCCTTCTCAACCGCTTGCAAGAAGGAAGGGAGCAATAAAAAATCTTCCGGTGGATAGCCGCTTAGGGCTAATTCAGGAAAAAGGATTAATTGAGCATTTTGATCAATCCCTTCCCGCACTTTTTCAAGAATGCGTTGAGTGTTTCCTGGCAAATCGCCAATCGTTGGATTAATTTGAGCTAAGTAAATGCGCATATGTTTTTTTTCTTATAAAAAATAAAATAATTCAATCAAAATAACGACCAAAGAAACAAATAAAAAGAATTGTCAAAATATTTTACGTTGATGATAGTGAATGGATGAACTCATTTCTAACTTGGGTGCTCTAATTATGGCAAATGTATCCCTTAGCTCTATTCTTAGCTATTCAGCACATCAAACAGATCAAAAAAAAGATTCTGATGTAAAAGGTAAGCTTTCTGCAATTATTGAAAGAATACTACAAGATGGAGCAATTCAAACATATGATAGTTTTGATAAAACCGTCTATGAAGAATTACGCAAAATAAGAAAATTCAAGCACGTCAATTTCAAATTGACAATAGGAGAGAGCAACCATCTCTTATTTTGGCTTATTGCGATTGGTAAAACTAAAGAAGCTTTAATCATTTTGGAAAAATTTTCCTTCAACTTTAAAGACCTTTTAGATGACTGTCGAAACAATATTCTCCACATTGCAGCTTTTTATTCCCGTCATGCCATTGTTGAGAAAGTTATTAATCTTCATACGATAAACGATCGGAAGATGAAAGCCTCTTTTAGAGCTGTTGTCGGCTGTGTTCAGATATTCGACCAGTTATCAGCCAACAGCCCTTACCTCACCATTCTCTAAATCATCAGACAGCCTCTTTGAGCTCCCATGGATTTTTTTCTTTGGCGTCCCAGGGATACATACATTCATGACTAGAGATTC
>JAJTHR010000293.1 GCA_021298935.1 Parachlamydia sp.
GAAGACATGCTCTTTTTTCCCTCAAGCTGCACATCAAGGAGCTCCAACGCCTGATCCCCTGTTCCAATGATTAAATTACCCTTTAAGGACGAGATTATTAATCCGGGCTTTGATTGAAGAGGAACCACTTTTGTCCGGTTGATTTTTAAACGTTTTTTTTCCCCTTTCAGTTCGACAAAGCACCAGGCTCCTGGCTCAGGGTTAACTCCTCTGACTAAATTATGCAGCTCTATTGCTGGGCGGCTCCATTGAATTTCACAATCTTCCAATTCAATTTTGGGAGCCATTGTGACTAATTCAGGATCTTGGGGGGTACTGGTAGGCGTGCCTGACTCAAAAGCTTGAATCACTTCCAAAAGAAGATGTTTTCCCTTTTCGCATAGACTGGTTGTCAATTCTCCATACGTCGTTTCTTCTGTAATGGGAACTTTTGCCTGCGCAATCATGTCGCCTGCATCCATTTTCTTGACCATGTGCATGATGGTCACACCTGTTTCATGCTCACCCTTGGTGATGGAATGTTGAATAGGAGCGGCTCCCCTGTATTTAGGAAGCAAGCTTGCATGCAAATTGATGCAGGCTTTTTTAGGCATATCCAAAAGTTGCTGTTTGATGATTTCCCCATAGGCTACAACAACAAATAAGTCAGCGTCAAAGCTTTTCAATTGATCGGCGAATTCAGGCGCCGACACAAGGAGGGGTTGGAAAACCGGCAGTGAAGCGTTCCAGCTTAGAGCGGCTTCTTTGACAGGAGTGGGAAGAGGAGTAGAGGAGCGTCCTTTGGGACGGTCCGGCTTAGAAATCACAGCTGTAATATTAACCCCATTCTCAAGTAAAAAGTTGAGGACTTCAGCTGCAAAAACAGGGGTGCCAAAATAGACAACTTTCATTCTATCTTCTCGACAACAGGGGTTCAATATCCTCTTCATCCATTTGGGGAAGTTCCTCTTCCGCACCCTGAAGGCACATGAGCCCTCTTTTCGATTGCCTGCAAAATTCGACAAACTGCTGAATTTCAATCAACGGCTTCAACTCACGCTCGATGCGATTCAAGGCTTCTTCAAAATGAAGCTGTGAGCGATAAAGTAATTTATACGCCTTACTTAGTTCTTGCCTGATTTCTAACGGAAAACCATGCCGTTTAAGACCAATAATATTCAAACCGCCAAATTTGAAAGGAATCCCCGCTCCAATTGTAAAGGGTGGAATATCGTGCGTCAATCGGCTCATTCCTCCGACCATGGCATAGCGACCAATCCGGACGAATTGATGAATAGGAGTTAATCCCCCTATAATTGAAAAATCTTCAACTGTTACATGTCCGGCTAATGTCGCATTATTGCTCATAATGACCCCTTTTCCGACCGTGCAATTGTGGGCCACATGGCAATAGGCCATGATCAGACAATTATCTCCGATTTCAACAGCCGAGTTTTCCTGACATGAGGAATTGATGGTAACAAATTCACGAATGGAACAATTTTTTCCAATGCGTACATAGGTTGTTTCCCCCCTGTATTTTAAATCCTGAGTTTGAGTGCCAATGCTTGCCGAAGGGTAGATCGTTGTTCCCTCACCAATGGTGGTATAGCCATCAATGTAGGCATGCGATTTAATCACCACATTGTCTTCAACGCAGACATGAGGGGAATGGATGACAACGTACGGTTCAATCGTAACATTTTTTCCAATTTTGGCTTCCGGATGGATAATGGCCGTTGGATGAATCTGTGACATGCTTTTCATTCGAAATCTTTGATTATAATTGCTTAAAGTTTATTTTTATCTACGAAAACAAATCCGATTTCAGCTTCGGCAACAATTTTATCATTCACAAGCGCTTCGGCTTTGATCTTTCCGCCATTGCTGCTAAAATGGAGTCCCTGCCCTCTTAAAAGGAGCACGTCTCCCGGTTTGACAGGCCGTCGGAATTTGGCTTTATTGACATTTAGTAAAATGGCTATTTTGTCTGAATGCCCTTTCAAGTGGACTAAAATGCCTCCCGCTTGGGCAAGGGCTTCTAAAATCAAGACGCCTGGCATAATAGGTGCCTGTGGAAAGTGGCCTTGAAAGAAGGATTCATTGATACTGACATTTTTTGGGCAAGGACATAGCCTTTTTCCAGATCGATCTCTAAAACGCGGTCAACCAGTAAAAAGGGGTAGCGATGAGGTAAAACTTGTAAAATTTGGTTGATATCCAGAGTCTTAAGGGTGCTAATTTGTTGCATCAATGACTCTCCGTCGTAATGTAGTTTAGTAATTGTTTGGCGAAAGCAAAGTTAGATCCATGTCCTGAACGAATAGCGATAATATGGGCATGGAAATCAAAGCCGATGAGGGATAGATCTCCAATTAAATCTAAAATTTTATGCCGGGCCATTTCATCGGGGAAAAACAACCCTCCTTTGCTTAAAATAACGTCATCTTTTATGACCACCGCATTATCAAGGCTTCCTCCCTTAATTAAACCTCGGTCCATTAAAGCTGTAATTTCTTTATAAAGGGAAAAAGTACGGCATGAAGCGATTTCTTTTTTAAAATTCACTTCGTTAACAAGAACAGAATGGTATTGTCCTCTTAAAAAAGGATATTCAGGATAGCTCAATGTGTAGCTTATCCTATAACCATTATAGGGAAGAGCGACAATATGGATGTCGCCATCGGAAAGATAGAGGGGAGATTGCAACTTGACAACGGGACAGGTAAGGGCTTGTTCACAAATACCCGCTTTTTCAATCATATCAACGAACACATCTGAGCTTCCATTTCCAACAGGTGGTTCAATGCTTGTGATTTCAATGCACAGGTTATCTATCTGATAAGCTTTAACGGCGGAAAGCACATGTTCAACAGTATGAATGCGGACATCCTTGATCCCAATTGTCGTGCTTCTGGAGGTATCCTGCACATATTCAATGGCTGCCGGTATAATCGGGGTGCCGGGCAGGTCAACCCGCTTGAATAGGATTCCTGTCCCTTCTTTCGCCGGGCAGAAACGCAAGCCAACCTCTTTTCCCGTATGTATTCCAATTCCGGAAAAAGAGATGGCCTCCTGCAATGTGCGCTGTTTGCGAAAAAAAGTTTCTAAAGAAGGATTTACAACTACCACGCCTTTTCCATGAGAATAAAGAAATTGTTAAGATCTTAAGGCAGGCCCTTTTTTTTAGCAAACACTTTTTAATAAAACAATTAATTAGTATTATTAATTATTTTTGTTAATAATTTTATTTAATCTTTCTTTTAAAATTAATTCTTCTTTCTGATATTCTTTAATTTTTTTTACATATATATTAAAAATTTTTGCATCATCCGGATTGCTAAATTCAGCATTAATACCATTTCCCGAAATTAAAACCATAAAGTTGATTTGTCAGC
>JAJTHR010000227.1 GCA_021298935.1 Parachlamydia sp.
TTGTATTGAATTCAATCTGCCGCAATGAATTGCAAAGTGAATTGGTTTCCCATTTACAAAAGGATCCCTCCTTTCTTCAGCAGGCATCACCCGAACAAATTGCCGAGGCCTTAGACATCCTCATTGAAAAGAAAGGGGACCTGACAGATGAGCAATTAAAAGAGGTTTTGAAAGTTGTTAGGCAAAATAGCACGGCCCCCGATCTTAAAGCAGCCAAACAAAATGCGTCAAATAAACAGGTTGCCACCCAGCTGAAAGCCGCCTTTGGGGCCGTCCAAACAATAGCCGAGGGAATTCTCTATTGCGTGGAGGCCGAGCGACTGAACAAACAGATTACAAAACAAACCTCTTTAGCCCAAGCTAAATTTGAACTGTCCATGGAACATTTGGGCTTAGATACCAAGATCAATGAATTCTATTTTCAATCCCTTCCCTCAATTAAAAAAATTTTAGAAAAGCAAATCATCCAAAGCAGCAAAGACAATACGAATCGGTGGATTGAAGCGGCGAAACTTTATCAAAAGGCTGTTTCGGAAACAAATGAAACACTGAAAGAATGTTTGGCCGTCGGATCTCATCTTGATCAAACCGATAAACTAAAAGCGCTTAGTTCCCAGTTAAGAAGAATGCAGGTGCAGGCAGATACCTATCATAAAGCCCAGTCAAGGGCCCTGCAAAGAATGAATTTTGTCAATACATTGGTTCAGGTGGCTGGAATGGTAGCGGCCCCTTTTAATCCTGTGATGGGCGCTGCCTTTGGGGGAATGTCAGGCATAGGCAATTTAAATATCAACTATGCAATGGGACAAAACACTGCCTCATGGCAAAAAATGAATTCCGCTTTAGAGAGAAGAAGGCAGGAAATTGCCTCAGTGGGTCGTGGGTTGCAAGAGGCCAGGCAGTCGATGCAAAACCATGTGGCCATGCTGCTCGAAAGGCAGCGGCAGGAAAGCGAGATACTTCTCACACCCGGTATTTTCCAGCCGTTGCGCCAGCAGCAGCATTTGCGCGCAGCCATTCAGAAAGCGCAAGCGACGTCTAAAGCGAGCGGGGATGAATTGAATATAGCCAGCAGCTTGCTGCAATCAAAGAAAGCTGAGCTTGCGAGGCTGCAAGCAAGGGCCGCAGAGATCAAAGCGAATACACCTCATAGCAGGGGGGGGACTCCCACGATTTTAGTCAAGTTTGAGAACGCCGGTTCAAAGGAACTGACTTTGGATGAATATATCGATCTAGGAGATTTAGGCAGAGCTTTTGTTAAGGAGGTAATCGGAGAAATTTTTGATCCTGCGACTCACACGTACAGCCAAGTTTCCGTTAAGGGAAGGAAAAATTTGGAAGCCTTTGCACAAAGATTAAATGAGCTTGCTAAGAACAATGGCAGCCTGCCCTCGCTTGTAACGGAAATAGCCAACCTTCAGATAAAAAACGATCGTTTAAAAGATACGAAAGGAGCTGCTGACTTGCATCTAAAAGAGCTGAAAATTGGGCTTAAATACTATTTAGAAAATGATCAGCTTCCTCTCTATATGCAAGAAGGGTCTCACAGGCTGATTTTTGAAAAGCGCCTTGAATCAAGCGATGCGCATATCCAGGCGCTTGCCCCCATGCATGAACATCCCGATTTCCATGCAGAATGGTGTGAAGCTAAACGGGCTAATCTTCAATTGCATCTTTTATCAGATCAAAAAACCCTTAGCGATGCAAGTGTGGAAGACCTTCCAAAAATGCTGCCTGCCATTGCTCAAAATTCTATCAACACTCAATTTGAGCTGCTAAGCATCATTCAATGCGAGCAGGGTCCAAGGCAAAAGTTGATCACCGAGGAAGAAACGCAGCGTTTGATCTTCGACAACCTAAAAATAGAGGCGGATCAAAAAGCGCGCGAAGTAGGAGAAAGCCATCCGGACGTAAAAATTTTGCGCGAACAAGAAGCCATCGAGCAAGCAAGGATTTCGGAACTTGGGGAAGCTAATCCAGATGCTAAAGCCCTGCTTGATTCAGCCGCAACAATTAAGGAGCAGGCGGATCGACTGGCGGCAGAATTTGCTTCTAAAGACCCTGAAGTACAGTCTTTAAGGGAGCAGGCCGCCAGGGAACAAGAAATTCTGGCCGGGATTACGGATAAACGCTTTTTAATCGATGAGCGCTTAATTGGCCATCAAAAAGGGTTGACTCAAGCTAAGCAGCTGGCCCTATTCTCCGTCGAATTCATCATGCGGCTGCCCCCTAAAACACGCTTTAATTGCTGCCGCAGCATCATTGAAAGCTTGGAACAAATGTCGGAACTTGACCCTTTGCAAAAAAAACAATGCAGCGAGCAAATTTTATATTTTTGCGAACTGGAGCGATCGTCTGATAGCGACAGATGGCTGCAAGCTAAGGAAGGAGAAATTCCTGCTCTTTTTAACGAATTGTTTCAAAATAGTCGTGAGCGCCAAAATAGGCTGCAAAAGCAAATTGAGGGGCTGCAAGCAAACGACAGTATCGAGTTAGCCAATTGGAAACAACAACTGGCGATTGAGGAGCGCAGCCGTCATGTAAAAATGATCGGTTATGCCAAAATGGAATCTTCAAAACTTTTAAAAACGCTAAGCTTGAATCGTGCGGGTGAACTGGAAGCGAGTTTAGTAGGGGGCCATCAACAATTTTTGGAGGCATTGAAACATGAAAGTTTGCCCCATCAATTGACAAATTTATCAGGTGCCATTGAAGGATTGCTGCAACAATGGAGTCCTGAATGGTATAAGGATAAGGCCATTTATGGAAGGATGTCCACTTTATTCTTATCCTCTCTTTCTGCAGTCACCTATTTGGGAGGGGGAGTCTACGATCTTAGCAACCGCACCGATACGTTAAAAAAAGAATGGGTTGAATCAACACTATGGGGGCTGCTGACAAAAGTGCCTTCACTGATGATTGGGGGATATGCCGTTCCGGCAATCGGGGCCGTCACAGGCGCTCTGCAGCTTTGGCAGCTGTATCAAGTGTGTCAAAAGGGGGGAACACTGCCCCCAACGCTTGAACAGCAAATTCATGAAATCCATAAATCCATGCAGCAGTACACCAATGCCATCAACAAGGGAATGAATGAGGGCTTTACGGCCGTATTAGAAACTCTGGAAAGCCAGGAAGGCTTGCTTCAGCATTTGGAAAGTGACATACAGTATTGCCAACGATCACTTGAAGGGCAGTTAGAAATTTTGCAAAGCATGCAATTAGACAATGTTTTAATTGAAGACAAGCGCCGCCTGAATGATAAAAAAGCAAGTGTGCGCGATCAGATGAATGCATTGACAGACTCTCATTCAAAATTGCAACAGCTGCTCTACTATGCTCAGGATTGCCATTCAGAGACCTTCAATGGCATGGATCGAAAAAGACTTTTTTCTTTGGAGACAGCTTCTCAAACACCTTCTCTTTTTATAGGGCTGTTTGGAGACTATCTGGAAAAAACATCGAAGACCCAAGCCAAGAGAGTCTTCCCTGCCTCAGCGCTTTTGCTGCAAGCCGGGGAACATTTTAAAAAATGGGGAGAGCAGAGCAAAATCAAAAAATTAAACGGGCTGCCAAAAGAGATTCATACTTCTTTATCGGTGCAATGCGATTCCCTTCTTTGGATATTTGAACAATATGAAATGCAAGTGCAGCGCACATCCGAAGCTTTTAAGCAATTGCAAAAGCCTTTTGCCACCCGCTATCAAGCGATTAAGCAGTCTCGATTGAAGCCTGATGAAAGCAACATACCTTTTCAATCGGGGGCTGCTTTAAAAGCCCTTTTTCAGCGATTTGGTAATACGTATCGCATTATAAAACTTTTGCACAAGCCTTTGCCAAATATTGAAGAAAAATTGCACACATTCTGTACAACTGAATATGATCAAAAAATAATTAAAGATCGAAAAGAGGATGCTGCAGTCAGTCTTGGTGGAGCACTTTCATGTGCCGGAGCTTTTATTCCTGCAGTGGCCGCCTGCTGCAGTTCCTGTATTTCTTGTTGGTTGCTTTTTTTCTACACTTGGTCTAGCGGCGACTACCAGTACATTTTTTATTTCTAAACCAAATCTTGAATGGCAGGTAGATATTATTAAAAAAATAGAAGGAGTGTCTCTATCAGCATTTGATGAAAAAGCTTTAAAAAAATGTAAAAGTACCATGAAGGTGCAAATTGAAAATAGGGATAAGAAATGGATTGTTTCCTCATTACAATTTAAGACACCCCATATCAATCATAAAAAAGACTTTCCTGTTTCAGAACATGACAAATCACAACCTCTTGTTAAAGCAAACTTTTTGTTTAACTGGGATTCAAATTTTAGAAATTCAAAGAGTGCCCTTGAGTTTGATTCTGAAAGTTGGATTAATAAAAAAAATATGAAAGACATTCAGGATTTAGGTAAAAAAATTAACCTTGTTGAACTCAAAAGTGCTGAAAAAAGGTGTCAGGAGTTTGCTGAAACGTATGAAGCGTTTGTTAATGGAATTAAAGAAGATGTTAATATCGAAAAATTCAAAAAGTGGCTTGGATCGCACCACAAATTACCCCATTGCGATGCAACAATGGATCCTATTTTTATTCCGGATGAATTGTTATCTCACATTGAATTTAAAATTGCAGATGAACTGAATGAATATGTGAATTCTTACCAAACCTCGCTGAAAGCCACTAGTTATAGTTGGAAAAAAGAAGAGGACATTTGGAGATTGCAAATTAAATATACGGATCAAAAAGGGGATTGTTACTATGAAATTCCATTATTAGCGCTCTCAGAAGAATTGCTTAAAGGTGTTATCCACGGTTCAAGTGAAGAAATCGGCTATTCAAGGATTGTCTACCTTCTTTATAGATCGCATTGGAACTTGGGTCTCCCAACTGGACAGGGAGTTCAACTCAAGTCTCAGGATTTGACTCTGTTCCATGATACAATAGCTAGTGGAGAAGGATTTTATGAACAACTTCGCTTTCTAGATCCGCAAATCATACGCACTGAATTGGGTGTCAAATTAAAAGCCTCTGCCACGCAGGCCAATCAATTGTGGAAATTTGAAAAAGCCTTTAAAAAATACGAAAGAAATTACTATTTGACATTGGGTCTATTGAAGTTGGTAAAGGGTTCTTTGGATGAGGCTCATCACAGTACAACAGTAAGGGACTACATGGAAAAATGGGGTTTTCCTTCGCCAGATTCCCTCACCTTGCATGATGATTTATGCAGGCAAGTAGAATACAAAGCCGATGCAGAAAAATTATGCGAGGAAATGGGCAAATTTCCTGAATCTCAGCTCGTACAAGATGTTAAAGCTCTGGCAGACGACTTGAAAATTTTACTGGTATGAAGCGATTACGCAAACTTTTTGAAATAAAAAAAATGGAGCGACATGAACGAAAATAAAAGAGAAGAAAATGACGTTACATTCCGTCGTTGATGATTAACTCCTGAAGGAGCCCATCTTGCAGCCTCCAATATCTTCTCGATAATATCTAAGCTTACGTCTTGATTCAGATAGACCCTACAGGACTTTCTACTTCTGATTGCCTCACATATGCCGATTTGTTCAGATGAGTCTTTCATATTCCCTCAAATAAACACATTTTTGGGGAAAAGATTTATTTTCCAAAATGGCTAAATATTCGCCTGAGTTTTTTGGAGGATTTTTAAGCCATGCACCAGTTTCTTGTACTGTTTCTATTACTTTATCCGGCGCAAGGTCCAATAAGTGCCGCAAAAACTCATCGGGATGTTGAGCATCAATTTCATATTTTAAGAGAGCTGATGAAGGAAAATCGGATAAATTGTATGTCAAAATAGTATGGGAAGTAGCCCTAATTGCTGCGTCTAAGACATGACGATCATTTGGATTGGTAAGTTTAATCTCATCGATTAAAAGATAGTCTTTAGCGTGTAAGTCCATTCTAGCTCTAGGGGATAAGGTTTTCACTTCTCTTTACCAATTAGTCTGGTATTTAATCTCAGCCAATCGTTAATCGTAGCTATAACTTGAGCAACAATTATTGGTAGACTATCAGAATTTTCTACACGTAAATTTTTTAAATACTCGCTCCAATAATTTTGCACTTGTTTCATTTCATCCTCGGCATAAGTAATCGGTAAAGCAAGAGGGGTTTCTCGATGCTCGAATACCAAGCGTATAATTCCTTCTAGATTATCGAATGAGGGCAATTGTGAGGAAGAAATCATAGAATAAATGTCGTGAAAATCTTTCATGCGACTATTGAACGAACCTCGATGGATAATAGTTTCTAACTTTTCAGCAAAAATAAACTCCTTGGGATAACAAGATAGTTTTACATCGCTTTCAAAAAGGACTCCTTTGGAATAGGCTGTAAGGGGAATAGAATATTCAACAGGATCGACGATATCTCCAAATCCGATATCGATAGCAACTTTAAATCTAGTTTTTCCAAAATAGGCCATCATGGACACTTCAACTCCTGGATATCCCATATGCGGATGTGTAAGTTCGCTTACCTTAATCTCTTGAAAGGCAAATCCATCTTTGAGGTCAATGCTTGCAATTTCCTCAAAAATATCTTTCAATCCAGCAACTTCATTACTGATCTTTCGTGCAAGAAAATCTAAATCATTTGTTTCTCTCCCAATTTCGATATATTTGGAGAGAAGGATACCACCTTTTAAGACAAAATGCTTACGATGTTTCGAATTAGCTAAACGTACTAGAAAGCGCTCCAGTGTGAGGTTTTGCCAAAGATCGGCGGGATCCCGATTTTTTTCTTTTGCGATAGCTCGCAGTTTTGCCTTGAATGATTTTTCTAAATCTGATGTCATGTTGTATATGATAAAATGTATGGGGTTATGTTAACACGCAATGTCTTTGCATATGCGCCTAGTTTTTTAGGATCTGGCTTGTGTTTAGTGCTCTGAAAGTATTTCTGAATTGCTTTTATTGCAATTTCCTTGCTCAGATAGCGAAATGCATCAATAACGCAACGCTCTCTATCAAAAATGTGGACGTTATATTCACCAATCGCAATTTCGCTTTTCCCTAGTTTGACATTGCGCATTCTGATGATTCTTGTGTTGGGTCGTTTTGGAGGATAAGACTCGTGTGGTACAGCAATCCAAATCTCTCGCATAATCTGATCTGTCAAATCATAGTAACAAAGCGCAGAAATTAAACAAATGACCCCATCGGGAATACTAACTGCGACCAATGCCAAATTTTCCCATTGAAATTCAACTTCAGGTTCATATTGCGAGAAGCGATAAGCTCCTGGATAAATTCTTTCTAACGTGCCTCTTTTTACTAAATAAGCTAGAGCATGCCTAGGGACATCCTGTTTCTCTGCTTCAGCTGAAGTAAAAAGAGGGACGTTGATAAACGGTTCTAAATTTTTTAGATATTTCAATTGTCTCATTCCTTAATTCTACAAAACCTCCCCATTTAATTCAATTGGGTATGTTTCGGAGAATTCATAAAGGGAGAAAAAACCGATTTTCAAAGGGACCTTTCTTGATCTTTGTTATATGCTCACTTATAATAAACGTGTTTAACTAGGGAGAACATAGGAATCGTATGACCATAAAAGCTCATTCAGAATTCTCGTATCCTGAGGAAAGTCCAGGATTTTTGCTTTGGCAGCTTTCTAACCTTTGGCAGAAATTACAACGAAAAGCGTTATCGCAATTGAATTTAACACATGTGCAATTTGCCCTGCTATCGGGAATAGGTTGTCTAGAAACTCAACAAGGGACAGTTAATCAAACGGATTTAAGTAGGCATGTAGGGGCAGATGTCATGATGACATCACAGGTTCTTCGCACGCTCGAAACAAAAGGATTAGTGAAGATACATCGCGAGCCATCCGATCCTCGAGCATTTTCTCTTTCTCTCACAGAAGAGGGGAGAAGCGTGACAAAGAAGGCCGTGAAAATTGTTGAAAATGTAGACTTTGCCTTTTTTCAGAAAGGTCTAAAAAACAAAGAAAAGTTAATGAGTTTATTGAAAGAGCTGGGCAGCTAAATAAAAAATTAGAGGATTTAAATGAATTTTAAGAGGAGTTTTATTGCTCATTTTTAGGGGACGATGCCTAAAGATCGGTGAGTCTAAAATTACACATATCAGCGGAAGGTGGCTTCAAGGCCGCCTTACAGTGGCCAATACAAATAGGAAAATTGGCAGAGGTTCGGATTTAAGGATGAAATAAAAGCCTTAATGAAGCTGGAGCTGAAAGTAATCGCGAACCCTAAAGGAACAGCGGTGAATTTGTCACTAGTTTAGATAAGCCCGATGACTGTGTTTAACAGGAAGACCTAAACGGAACCCTACTTTCTTGATGCGTTGTTTAAACAACTTCAAGAAGGGTAGGAAATGAGCAAAAAAGATGAAAACGTGCATTTTGTTTGTGCAATTTGTCATCAAGACATGTTGCCATTGCAAAATGGAAGCTACCGAAATCATTGTCCATTTTGCTTGGGATCCATTCATGTGGACAACAAGCCTGGAGATAGAAGTAGCTTATGTAAAGGTACTATGATCGCTTGTCGATTGATTTATAATGGAAAAAAGGGTTGGCAAGTTATCCACAAATGCCAGAAGTGTGGCATTGAAAAAGTAAATAAAATTGCAGAAGGGTATGTGCAACCCGATGATTGGCAAATCCTCGTACGATTAAGCCAACAAGTCTAAAAGCGAATGATTATGACATAGGCAAGGTAATTATGGAAAATACACAATTGGCGGGTTTAGAGGCCGTTCTAGAGGATTATCTTCTCGAGCACATACCTATTTCATCGGCGATGGGAGTTATACCGCGCGCGGTATGTCTCATCAACTGTAGGAAGCTGCTGTTTCTCTGCACGTTCTTCTGCACGACTGAGAGAAAGTTCTAAATTAACAATTTGCTTCTCAATTTTTTTATTTGGACCTTCTTGCAGCTGGTCTCTTAGACGCGAAATTTGATCAATTGTCTCTCTGATTTCAGAATTTTTATCGCGATAATAACCTCGAAATCCAGTATGGGATTCACCTTCTAATCCAGCTGTATGCGCCATAAGCTGTCTTATAGTGATCGGCTCTTTCTGATCATTAGAAATAGACTTCCATAAGTCTTCATCTAAAATGTCTTTAATATCTGTGTCAAGCGTTAGCAAATTATGAGATTTTGGAATTAAAATTTTATCTTCTATAAAAGATAAAATAGTTAAGGCTGTAATAGTTTTGCTTATTGAAGCCGCTTGAATTATTAAATTTGGATTTTCTAGTTTGCCAAATCCAGCAGACCATAAGCTTCCCTTGTCAATTACAGTAATTCTTGCACCTGCTACCGCTAAATCCTTCATTCGATCAGTGATGCTCTCTAATGCCGCTCCTGGTGTCCTCCATGTGGGCGATAATTCATTGAGGACTTTAGCTTGTTTTTCTTCATTTTTCGTTAAATTACTTGTTTCTAATATATTTACTCCAACCATGCTAATATTTTCTGTTTGAAATAAAAGATCACTACGCGTTGATAATCTTCCTGTTAAATCTTGAGAATTTGCTATGTTGTCTAATGAAATTGAATTCAAGATGTCACAAGCTGTTTTCAACTTTTCTTTACCACCTAAAACTGCGTAAATTATGCCATTAATTTTAAAGGAATTTTCTGATTTATATCCCTTAATTAAACTGATATAGTAGTCAATATTTGATTGTCGGAAATTAATATTCATTTGATCAGGACTTGACACAACGCTCCTTCTAAAAGAAACTATATTCTTTTAAATTAGCATATTAAACGTATAAAATTAAACTACTAAATATAACTAAAAAATAGAGTTTATAAAAAATTATCGTTTTTTGGCCTTCAGGATAGGGTCTTCTTTTTAGGTCTTAAAAACTATCTTTTAGTCACAGGGCATTATTCTAGAATTTTTTTTTGCTTGGCTATGTTATACCACGCGCGGATAGGTCTTTAAATTTTTCATCGGCATCTTTTGCGTCCCAGCTCATTGCTCGATCTTGCAAACTTATCCAAGTTTGCTGCGATCTCCGCAATGTACTGGGACATAAAATCTCGCCGCCAAAA
>JAJTHR010000266.1 GCA_021298935.1 Parachlamydia sp.
AATTTGACTTGTGATCACCTTCATCTTTAAAAGATCTCTCCTTGTTGATATTCAAAGATATCAACTTCGAAAAGATCTTTTAAATCTGAAGCGCTGACAAATCAACTTTATGGTTTTATTTTTGGGAAATGGTATAAGAAAAACATTGCATTTTTCACTTGGCGAGCTTGTTCGTCCCGTAGGCGAGTACATGAACTGGGAAAATTGCCCTTACGCAATTGTCACAGCACTTGGTGAGCTTCTTCCCCAACTTCTTAATATTAATTGCTATGATACATTTATCCTGGGAGATCTAAAGTTAAATGCAAATACATATCTATTTGCTCCCGATGACGTAGCAATTAGAATAGAGAGTCAAGCGACTGTCATCGCTTACGATCCGCAACTAACAACCCTTCGTCAAGCTATCGATGCTTTTATATTAGAAAAAGGAGGATGGCAAATCAACATGGAAAATCATGAAGAAGAGGATGAACTTCAGCCCGCTTTTATTAATGGTTGTAATGTAAATGTGCCAGAATTTTTTCACTTCCTGAAAGAAGGTCGTCCTTGGGTATCGGCAGGCCTTCGTTTTGATCCTTTAGAAGGGGAAAATTACAGGCTTAGTCAAATTGAAATACCTTTTATTTTTTTAGTTTCTCAGTTGTTGTCCGAACATCATCAAAATGACATTGAAAGGGGGACAAATGAAAAACTAGAAAACATCCTTCACGAAATAAAAGAAAATTTTGAAGTTTGGTCGTTTTCTTTAAATGGCTTTGATTGGTGCTTTGAAAGTCAGCAGGCTTATGAGGAATTGGACGCGAAGGTTATGCAATGCATTAATTTAATCGTTCAGGAACTCCACTTAAGGGAATTTTATGGAAAAACCTTCATGCATGCCCCACAAACGACTTTAATAAAGTGTGCAGACCTGCTGGGAAAACCACAATTGCTATGTGATTTTTTAGAAGAAAACATCGACACCCTCTTAGATTACAAGAGTGTGGCAGACACCCCTTTTCCTATATTTTCAAAAAGACTATAATTTTCTTCTTTGATCCTTTCATAGGAATATTATGGGACTTAAACTTGCATTTAAAGCTTTTATGAAAGCTTACCATCAACCAGAAAAGGCAGAGGAGTTTTTAAAGGAACCTGAAGCGAAGCAAATTGAAAGCGTTGAACCGACCCATTTAAGATTATTGTATCATCTCCAGCAATCAGGGCGCCTCATTGATTTTTTAAAAGAAGATATCACCTCCTTTTCCGACGCCCAAGTTGGGGCCGTTGTGCGAAAAATTCATGCGGATTGCGCCAAATTAGTCGAAGATCTGATCACTGTTAGACCATTAAGGGATGAACAGGAAGGAGCTTCCATTCAAATCCTTAAGGGATATGACCCTTCTGAAATTAAAATTGTAGGTAATGTCAAAGGGGAGCCTCCTTTTTCAGGCATCCTCGTCCATCGGGGATGGAAAGCGCATAAAAGATCCCTTCCAAAAAAAATGGGTGAAATGAACCAGGATGTCATTTGCCCGGCAGAAGTTGAAATTAAATAAGGTAATACATGAGCGCCCCTGAATACATCATAGGTATCGACCTTGGTACGACAAACTGCACGCTGGCCTATCTTAAAAAAGGTGACGAAGACGAGACCCCATCGATTCATCAGGATGAAATTATACAGGTGACAAGTACAAATACGCAAGGATCGCCTCTCTCCCTTCCTTCTTTTATCTATTACCTTTTGCCTGAAGAATTTCAGGCAAATGCAGCGGCCCTTCAATGGGAGGATGAACGCAACTTTACAATCGGAACTTTTGCAAGAGACCGGGGAGGGGAGATTCCAGCCCGCTTGATTTCCTCTGCAAAATCATGGCTTTGCCATGCAGGGATTGATCGGCGTGAAGCCGTGTTGCCTCATCACTCCGAAGAAGTCGAAAATAAGTTGAGCCCACTCGATGCTTGTGCAGAGTTCTTAAGTCATTTGAAGCAAGCATGGAACCATCAGCATCCCGACGCATTGTTCAATCAACAAACTGTTTTAGTTACAGTACCCGCTTCCTTTGATCCAAGCGCCCGTCAGCTAGTTCAGGAGGCTGCGGAGAAGGCCGGCTACCCATCCATCATTTTGCTTGAGGAACCACAGGCAGCCTTCTATGCGTGGCTGCATAAGCATGCGCAAAATTGGCGTGAAATGTTAGAGGTTGGCGCTTCGGTGCTGGTCATTGATATTGGCGGTGGAACGACCGACTTTAGCCTGATCGGTGTGGAAGAAGAAAAGGGTAACTTGATATTAAAAAGGCTTGCTGTAGGTTCCCATTTGCTTCTCGGAGGAGACAATATTGATTTGGCCCTAGCTTATCTGGCAAAAAATAAGCTGGAAGAAGAGGGGCATGCCGTGGACGAATGGCAGCTTCAGACTCTTGTGCATCAATGCAGGCTTGCCAAGGAACAGTTGTTCGGCAGCCATCCTCCGGAGCAGGTCGATCTCGCTATCCTAGGTCGGGGCAGTCGCCTGATTGGCAATACGTTGAAAACCCACCTGACCAAAAAAGAAGCCGATCAATTGATTCTCGACGGCTTTTTTCCGCTTGTGAATCCGAATGAACAATCAAATTCTGAAATCCGAAGCGGAATCCAGCAAATAGGGCTTCCTTTTGCGCAGGACCCCCGTATTTCCTGCCAGCTTGCCAAGTTCCTGTCTCAATCAGATGAGAGCGATAAAATAGCTTTGCCCACGGCCGTCCTTTTCAATGGGGGCACGCTAAAAGCGAAAGCTTTTAGGTCGCAGATCATGCAGCTTTTGAATCAATGGGCCAAGAAAATGAAAAAGCCTCCTATACAAGAACTTGCCGGGCCCGATCTTGACTTTGCCGTGAGCCGCGGAGCCGCCTACTATGGCCTGGCGAGGGAAGGAAAGGCCATCCGCATTAAAAGCGGAACAAGCAGGAGCTATTATATCGGTGTGGAAGAGGCCATGCCGGCTGTACCTGGCATCAGCCCCCCAATGCGGGCAGTCTGTGTGGTTCCCTTTGGCATGGAAGAGGGAGAAGAAAGAGAACTGGATGGACAGGAATTTTCTCTGCTGCTTGGCGAACAAGCCTCTTTCCGTTTTTTTAGCCACGGGACTCCTCACCTTGCAAATGGCACACAACCAGCTGTGGGAATGGTTGTGAAAAATTGGAAGCAAGAGTTGACAGAGCTCCATCCAGTTGAGACCCTGCTAGACAAAAAAGAGGGGGAAGGGAAAACGACCCGTGTCAAGCTAAAATCTAAAGTCACTGAACTCGGTGTATTAGAGCTATGGTGTGAAGCCTCTAATGAAAGAAAATGGAAATTGGAATTCGATATTAGAAAATGAGGTTATGCAAGGTATTTAATCATCGATTGGATGACTAAATACCTTGAAGACTTAAAATGATTATTCACCAAGATTGTTATAAATTTCTGCAAGAGAAACATAGTTTCTTTCCATTCTAGTGGGTCAATTGCCATGCTTATGTAGATTAGACTTAGCCAAAGCCCCGCGGTTGAATCGATCGCAAGCTGGCTAGTATTATAATACAAACCAGCTTGCGATCGTTCAACCCCGGGAGCTTTCACTTAAGCCTAATCTATATAATCTTGGCAATTGACCCACTAGTGGGTCATTTGCCACGCTCGTATAGATTAAATTTGTCGAGCTCCAGAACCTTTCAAATTCCTCTTTAATTTACTTCTTATTCTCCTTTCAAATCGCTTTCCTCCCCATTCAAATGGAGTTGGAGACTGATTCCAATTGTCCGCAACATCCTCTACCCAATTCCTAATTTGATAGGGATTTTTTGGATGTTGGCCAGCAAGAGCTCTTATTTTTTAAAGTATTTTGAATGCTTTCTGCCATGTTCAACCAACTACCTCCAAGAGAGGTATAAAAAGGCATTACCCCTTGATTTACAAGCCATAAAACAAATTCCGGCGTCTTATGTCCTTTTAAATTATCCAAAATGAGTTGCATTTTTAATTTCGGCAACTCTTGTGGTAATGTAAATTTTTCCTTAAGCCCTTCCTGCCAAATGCTCCAAGAAATATAATTCTCTTTATTTGATAATTCAGAATTATCAAAAGAATCCTTTTCAAGAATTCTTGAAAGCTCATCTTTTATCCAAGGATGTAAAATTGTATTTGCTGAACTTGTAATTCCTTGATGAGCACAGTTCCTGTTTTGGGGTTAAAAAGAGTCAGAAATTTTGCCGTTCCACCCCTCTCATATTCGTGGGAATGAGATTTCGGTTTACCTTCGATTTGCCATGAATATCCTAGTTGAGGTATTGCTTGATAAGGTCCAGCTTCATCTTCACACCAAACATCTAACCCTCTTTTTGCTCCTGTTTGATAAGCTTTGATAATTAATTTTTTTTTGCTTCTGCATCCGGATCCTCAACCTCTACAGATTTGCCTCCACGTTTTCTATTAACGATACCTGTTTTTATCCATGTTCGATCTTTTTGAAAGCTATAACTTGAATTATGCAAGATTTTCCATATTGTATATGTGCTTACCAAACCAACTTCAGTTTCTTTTAGACGCTTTTGGAGAGTTTTTAAAGACCAAGTTGCTGTTCCGTCTTTCTTTCGATCAGGAGGAGCTAAAATGATACTTAATATTTTTTTCTTTTCTTGAACACCATAAATAACCTTAGGACCACCCCCATGTAATAAACAAAGCGCTTTAATTCCTTCTTTATTAAATCGACTAACTAGTTTAGACACAGCTAAAGCGGAACTGCGCCCTACTAACCATGCTGCTTCTTGATATGAAACGCCTACAGAAACAGCTAATAAAATTTTGGCTCTGATTATTTGGTTTGAAGGGAGGGATAAGGAACGACTAATTTTCCCAAGCTCGTCAAGCTCGGCTACAGTCAATTGTCGAAGAGGATCTTTTTTCTTACGCGTCATTTAAACCTCTAAAAAAAATGACAGCATAGTATTATTTTTATTAAACTGTAAATTAAAAATATCTATACAAGCGTGGCAAATGACCCACTAGCCACCTGACGTGAAAGATCTTTATGAATCCCGGTAATATTTAATGTATTCCAATGATTATAACAAATTTGGGGCGCTAAAATTAAATAGATATTAGCTTGAGAAGCTTCTTTAAAAAAAGTTTTTTAATTAGATAGCGGTGATTTAACACTGTTGTTAATGTTGTTTAACCCGGTACTAATTTTTGAAGGACAGATCTTTTTTAAGCCGGGAACAGCTGAAATTGCTGATATACCGCGCGCGGGTAGGTTCTTAAATTTTTGGCGGCGAGATTTTATGTCCCAGTACATTGCGGAGATCGCAGCAAACTTGGATAAGTTTGCAAGATCTCCGCAATGAGCTGGGACGCAAAAGATGCCGATGAAAAATTTAAAGACCTATCCGCGCGTGGTATAAAATCTGTAATCCTAAACTAATCGGAATGCGGGCGGCTGCTTCAAAGGATCCCATTAAATGCTTTAAAGGCTCCATGACTGCAATGAGAAGGACTGCTGCGTTGTAAGCCTGTTTAGTGACTGGAGGGATGACCGTACCCAAAGTTAAATGATGTTCCTTACAATATCTTCTATAAGGATTCGCATCCATATTATCAGGCTCTACATCTGGCTTGTAAAGAGGATATATGCCTTCAGGTTTATTTACCCAATCTGGATGTTGCCAACCATTTGCTTCAAATCGATCATTTAGTTTTGACCAAATCCCTAATCCAAACTGAGTTGCTTTATAAACTGAATTCATTTTAAACTCTTTTGTTTATATAATAAATATATGCTAAAAAATTATTTAATTCAAATTTAAAAAAATTTAATTATTAATTAAATTTAATCTTGTATTGTTAGCATGTAAAATTATTAAATAAATGCCCTCTTTGGCATTTAAGAAATTTGCGAACTTTAAAAGAAGTTATCTTGGAGAATCTTCAAATCGAATTCTCCAGCAACCCGAAGAAATTAACGATGAAACGATCTAACGATAGGTAATTATTTTTTCTCGATTAGCCACTTTAACGCATCCTGCTTCATGCGCAAATGAAGGCTATAAAGGCCGTTAGCCCGGCTAGGTGAAAGACTGGCGCTAATGCCAAGCTCCTCAAGATAGGAGGGGGGGCATTTAATAATCGTTTCAGGATCTTCGCCGCTATAAACTCGAACCAATAGTGCAGCAAGTCCTGCAGAAATCAAAGCATCCGCTTCGGATTGGAAAAAAACGTGATTATCAGCACACTGAGAGGCTAAATACATTTGACTTTGGCACCCTTTGACTAAGTTGTCAGCCACCTTATCTTTTTCCTGCAAGGGTGGTAGCTCGCGCCCTAATTCAATAATTTTTTGATATTTGGCTTCTTCAGTCATGCAATTTGAAAAAGCTTCTTTCAGCTGTTTTTGTTTTTCTAAACAAGATTCGTACATAATCAATCCTTCTTATTACCCTATTTTAAAAAAAAGCACTTTAAAAAAATATGAAAAATTACTCTTTTTAAGTAGAAGGTAGCTGCATGATCTCACTCAGCATTTTTTTCTTGACATTTAAGTAAATTATGATAAATTGGAATACTTATTCATTCATTTTTTCGAAAAGGTTTTTTAATGTTAAGGTATTTTAAGCGGACGCATGGCTAAAGAAGATACAATAAAGATCGACGGAAGGGTCGAAGAATTGCTTCCAAATATGCATTTTAGAGTGAGTCTTCAAAATGGACTAAACGTCATTGCTCATCTGTGCGGCAAAATGAGAATGAAAAATATCCGCGTTTTAGTCGGAGATACGGTGACAGTCGAGATGTCTCCTTATGATTTAAGCAAGGCCCGTATTACTTTTAGGCAGCGATAAAATAAATCAAGTTGATTTATTATTGTCTGTTTCCTAGAATAACTGGCTTTTTAGACGCTTAAATAACGGGCTAGCCCAGATAGCTCAGTGGTAGAGCATTTGCATGGTAAGCAAAAGGTCGTAGGTTCGATTCCTATTCTGGGCATTATAAGCTCGCCTTGACTCGTTTGAGTGATATAAATGAGTCGTGAAGGGCATAACAAACAAATTTTTAGAATATTGAGTTTAATGGAGGAATTAAATGGCTAAAGAAACATTTCAGCGGAAAAAGCCACACGTTAACATTGGAACCATTGGACACGTTGACCATGGTAAGACAACATTAACGGCAGCAATTACAAAAGTTCTTGCTGAGCAAGGTGGAGCAGATTTTAGAGATTACGCTTCTATCGATAATACACCTGAAGAGAAAGCGCGCGGGATTACAATCAACTCCACGCACGTTGAGTATGAAACAGAAGCTAGACACTATGCTCACGTAGACTGCCCAGGTCACGCCGACTACGTCAAAAACATGATCACTGGTGCCGCTCAAATGGACGGTGCAATTCTTGTTGTCGCTGCAACTGACGGTGCGATGCCTCAGACGCGTGAACACATTCTTCTTGCTCACCAGATGCAGGTCCCTGCGATTGTTGTCTTCCTTAACAAAGTTGACATGCTTGCTGAAAGCGATGCAGAACTGCTTGATCTCGTTGAGATGGAATTGCATGAACTGTTAGAGTCAAAAGGATACCATAATTCCCCCATTATTCGCGGTTCGGCTTTACGTGCGTTGGAAGGAGATCCAAAATACGTAGAAAGCATTAAGCAATTAATGGCAACTGTTGATGAAAAAATCCCTACACCTCAGCGTGAAACTGATAAGCCCTTCCTGATGCCTGTGGAAGACGTTTTCTCTATTTCCGGCCGCGGAACTGTTGCAACAGGTCGTGTGGAAAGAGGTGTTGTAAAAATCAACGACAAGCTTCAGCTCGTCGGTTTAGGCGACACAAGAGATACTGTTGCAACCGGTCTTGAAATGTTCAATAAAATTTTGGATGAAGCAAGAGCCGGCGAGAACGTTGGTATTCTTCTTAGAGGTTTGACCAAGACTGACATTGAAAGAGGAATGTGCTTGGTAGCTCCTGGAACCTGTACTCCACACACTGAGTTCAAAGGTCCTGTTTACGTCTTGACAAAAGAAGAGGGCGGAAGACATAAGCCATTTTTCACTGGCTACCGTCCACAGCTGTATTTCCGTACGACTGACGTGACTGGAACGATTGAATTACCGGCAGGTGTTGAAATGGTTATGCCTGGCGATAACGTAGAAATTACAGTGAAGTTGATTTCTCCTATTGCGATGGAAAAAGGGATGCGCTTTGCTATTCGTGAAGGCGGACGTACAATTGGTGCCGGAACTGTTTCTGAGATTATCAAATAGTAGACAGTCCAGGTTAACGTTATTTTGTAAAGGGTAGGTTCACCTACCCTTTTTAAATTAGGGTGTGTAGCTCAGTTGGTAGAGCAACGGTCTCCAAAGCCGTCGGTCGGGGGTTCGAATCCCTCCGCACTCGAGTGATATGAATGAGAGGTAACTAACATGAGTGCAGAAGTAAAGTCCATGGAAATTAAAAAGACTCAAACAGCGACAAAAGAAAAATCTTATTCCTTCAAAAAAGGTCGAGAATTTGTTGATGATGTTAAGAATGAGGTTTTAAAAGTCAATTGGACAAGCAAAGAGGAATTGAAGACCTACACTAAGATTGTTGTTATCGCTACATTTGTTTTTGGTATGGCGATTTATTTCTTAGATCTCGTCATTCAAAGCTCGTTAAGCTTTTTAAGCTGGATAGGCGGCTAATCGATTTTAGGTGTTAGGGGGTGAGGTATATTACAAGAAATACACCCCCTCAAGGCAAAGATAAGGGTATTTCATGTTTAAATGGTATGTTGTGCAAGTGCTTTCCACGCACGAAAAGAAAGTAAAAAAAGCTCTTGAAGAACATCTTGAATTAAAAGGGATGAGGGATGACGTTGAACAAATCTTGCTACCCACTGAAAATGTCTCTGAAGTAAAAAAAGGGCAGCAGCATATTGTAGAAAAAAGGCTTTGGCCAGGCTATTTGTTAATTAAAATGAATTTGACCGATGATTCTTGGCAATATGTAAAAAACACCAATGGAGTCATTGATTTTTTAGGTGGAGAGAAGCCAACACCTTTAACAAATGGAGAAGTCAATGACTTGCTGAGAGACTTAGAAGATAAAAAACAAAAAGTCACTCAAAAACATAAATTTGAAACAGGCGACAAGGTTAAGATTACAGATGGCGTCTTTGTCAATTTCATTGGAACCGTCACAGAAGTATTCCATGATAAGGGGCGTTTAAGCGTCATGGTTTCCATTTTTGGCCGTGATACCCGGGTAGATGATTTGGAATTCGTTCAAGTGGAAGAAATTGCCGAGGATGCAGAAAATACTTAAAGAAAAAAACTCTAGTTTTTTCATCCCATTTCATGTATAATTTCTTATCCTTAACCTTGAAAGGTAAAAATTAGATAGAGGACATATGTCAAAAAAAGTAGTTAAAATTATTAAATTGCAAATTCCTGCAGGGAAAGCCAATCCAGCACCTCCAATTGGTCCAGCGCTCGGTGCTGCCGGTGTAAACATCATGGCCTTCTGTAAGGCATTTAATGCCCAGACACAAGGAATGGGGAATAAAGTCCTCCCGACTGTCATCACGGTATACCATGATAAAACGATTTCCTTTATTACCAAAGAGCCCCCGGTAGCTAATCAAATTAAAGATGCGGCAGGAGTGGCAAAAGGATCTGGAGTCCCTAACAGGGATAAAGTAGGCAAAATTACACTTGCTCAGGCAAGGGCAATAGCAGAAAATAAATTACAGGATATGAATGCCGCCGATTTAGATATGGCGACAAACATTGTCTGTGGAACAGCGCGTTCCATGGGAATTGACGTTATTAAAGAATAGAGAAAAAAATATGGGTCGACCAAGTAAAAGAACTCGGGAGATAGCTAAGAAGGTAGATGCTACAAAAGCATACACCATTCAGCAAGCTGTCGATATATTAAAAGATTGCCTTCCAGTCAAGTTTGATCAAACTTTGGAAGTATCTTTAAAGCTAGGTGTGGATCCTCGCAGATCGGACCAGAGCGTTCGCGGAACTGTTTCATTACCGAATGGAACAGGTAAAACGATGAAAATTCTCGTTTTCGCAAAGGGTGACAAAATCAAAGAAGCCCTTGATGCCGGCGCCGATTATGCAGGCCATGATGAACTTTTTGAAAAAGTCAACAAGGGTTGGACAGACTTTGATGCTGTCGTCGCAACTCCAGATATGATGCGCGATGTGGGTAAGCTTGGTAAAGTCTTGGGCCCGCGCGGTCTGATGCCAACTCCCAAAGCGGGAACTGTCACAACAGACATCGCAAAAGCCATCCAGGAGCTCAAAGCAGGTAAAATTGAGTTTAAGCTCGACCGGCATGGAGTGATTAATAATGGAGTTGGCAAGCTTTCTTTTTCTGCTGAAAAATTGGTTGAGAACATTCAAGCCTATTTGACAGCCATTCAAAGAGCAAAGCCTGCCTCTGCTAAAGGACATTACATGCGATCGCTTGCGATTTCCTCGACAATGGGCCCTGGTTTAAAAATTGATTTACGCGAATCAGATTTAACAGCTAAGGAGTGATCGATGAGGCAGGAAAAACAACTCCTTAAACAAGAGATCGTTGACAAAATTCAGCGCCATCCTTCTTTTGTCATTATGCAATACGCCGGCCTATCGGCTAACCAGGCAAATGCGTTTAGACGCCAGCTTGGCCGCATTGGCGGAGATGTGGAAGTGGTAAGAAAGCGTGTGTTGTTTAAAGCAGCACAAGATGCAGGAATCGAATTGGAAGAGTCAGCCTTAGAAGGCCACATTGGTCTCGTTTTTTTAGGCGAAGATCCCATTGAAGCCACTAAAGCGGTCTATCAATTTAGCCAAGAGCAAGACAAGGTCATCCAAGTCTTGGGCGGACGCTTTGACGGCCGGCTTTATGCCGGTGCAGATGTAGAAAGACTTTCCAAACTGCCAGGCAAAGATGAAATGCGAGCCCACTTCCTCGGTACATTGGAAGCTCCGATGTCTCAGACTTTGGCCGTTGTCGAAGCTCTTCTTGCTAGCGTAGCATACTGTTTGGATAATAAAGTCAAGCAAGCTAGCGAAGGCTCTGAAATTAAAGAAGAAGTTTTAGAAAATTAAGAGGTAATACAGTGAGTAAGAAATCAACAGAAGAATTAGTGGATGCACTAAGTCAATTGACAGTCTTGGAGATGTCTGAATTGAAGACTCTTCTAGAAGAAAAATGGGGCGTTAAAGCAGCGGCTCCTATGGTTGCCGCAGCTCCTTCAGCCGCAGCTCCACAAGCTGCAGCAGCAGAATCTACTGATTTCCAAGTGACTTTGACAGATGCACCAGCTGATAAAAAAATCAGCATCATTAAAGTCGTTCGTGAAATTACTGGTTTAGGTTTAAAAGAAGCAAAAGATTTGGTTGAATCTACACCTAAAGAATTGAAGCCGACAGCCCCTAAAGCTGAAGCTGATGAAATTAAGAAAAAAGTCGAAGATGCTGGTGGAAAAGTCACATTAAAAGGACTTTAATTCAGTCGCTTAAGATTTTTATTTTTTTAACCAAGAACGGATTGCTCCGTTCTTGGTTATTTATATTTATTATGCCGAAACCACTTCAACAATTATTGCCACAAGCAGCAATGGTTAAAGCGGTTTCGGTATAAATTTGCTTGACAATTCCTTAAATTTTAAGATAGAATCATTGGTAGGGCTTAAATAGATGCAGGAAATGCCTGATTTTCTAACAAAAATTTTTCCATTCAAAAAAAATTTAACTTTTAAAATTTTTATCTACCCCTGGGCAAACCAGCTGCTTAATTGACCTTTCAAATCCCAAGGTTTTTGAATTCTGAAAGTAGGGGTGTTCCCAACAATCCTACTCTCAAAATTCAAAAATCCTGAATTTATAAACCATGAATTTTTGCCGCTCTGAATAAGGTTCAGAGAAAGAAGCAAAAATCTCTTAGTAAAGCTATAGTAGGAGTCCTTCATAATGTTGAAAAGGCCGCCACAACGCGTGAGTTTTATTGACAAGGAAGAGATCATTGATCTTCCCAACCTTATAGAAATTCAGATTAAATCGTATAATCAATTTCTACAAGCCGATAAATTTCCTGAAGAACGGGAAAATATCGGTTTGCAAGAAGTTTTCACCGAAGTCTTCCCCATAAAATCGTATGATGAAAAGACGATTCTTGAGTTTCTTTCTTATAATTTAGGTGTCCCTAAATATAATCCCGATGAATG